>JAGODO010000161.1 GCA_017998165.1 Flavobacteriales bacterium
GTTCTTCACACTGTCCTTCGCCAGCATGTAGCCCACGGGGATGTGCTTGCCCACGTCGCGGATGAAGGTGAGGAAGCCCATGTCCTTGAACCAGTCGTAGTTGTTGACCAGTTCCGCCGGGCGTGTCGTGCTCTTGAAATCGATGAAGCGCGCGAGCTGCTCGCCCACACATCGCTGGTTGTGGCGGAGCACATCCTCGTCCAGCAGGTTGCGCTCGCTCTTCTTGCCGCTGGGATCGCCCACCATGCCCGTGGCCCCGCCCACCAGTGCGATGGGCCGATGGCCGCTGTCCTGGAAGTGCTTGAGCATCATGATCTGCACCATGTTGCCCATGTGCAGGCTGTCCGCCGTGGGGTCGAAGCCGATATAGCCTGACGCTGGACCCTGGTTCAGGAATTCGCGGGTGCCGGGCATGCTGTCGTGCAATAGCCCGCGCCAGGTCAGTTCTTCGACGTGATCTCTTACTGTGCTCATCGGGCGGCGAAGATATCGGAGTGGTTGTCGGTTGACCCAGAGCTGTTGTCGGTTGACCGTTGTCGGTTGTCAGGCTGCCGATAACAGCATCAAGGGTTATGCCCTTGCAGATGCCTACCAGCAAGACAGACAACGGACAACCGGCAACCGACAACTATTCCCCGCACCTTCGCGCCGATGGATCTCGTGACCGGAGGCACCGGCATCGTTGGCGTTCATGTGCTGAACGAACTGCTCGAGCGCGGGCGGAGCGTGCGCGCCCTGCACCGTTCCGGAAGCGACCGGGAGCTGGTGCGCCGGGTACTCCGCCACTATCATGCGGACGGCGATGCGCGCTTCGACCGCATCGAATGGGCGGAAGGCGACCTGCTGGAGCCCGATGCGTTGAGCGCGGCGATGACCGGTGTGGAGCGCGTGTTCCACTGCGCTGCCTTGGTGTCGTTCGATCCGCGTGATACCAAGCGCATGTTCCTGCACAACATCACCGGCACGACCAACGTGGTGAATGCGATGCTGGCCAGTGGGGTCCATCGCCTGGGCCATGTGAGCAGCACCGCCACCATCGGTTTCAAGCCGGACGGAAGCGCGAATGACGAGACGGTCCCGTTCAAGTCGGACAAGTCAGCATCCGCCTATGCCATCAGCAAGCACGAAGCGGAACTGGAGGTCCATCGCGGGATCGCCGAAGGGCTGCACGCCGTGATGGTGAATCCCTGCGTGGTGATCGGCCCTGGGCCCGCCGGTCGCAGCAGCATGACCATCATGGAGCGCCTGCGGAAAGGCTCACGCTTCTATCCGCGCGGCAGCAATGCGGTGGTGGACGCACGCGACCTGGCCACAGCGCTGGTGCGCCTTACGGACGAGGGCGCCGACGGCGAACGGCACCTGTTGATCGGGGAGAATATCAGCTACCAGAAACTCTTCAGCACGATCACGGAGATCGCCGGCACGCCCGCACCGACGACCTCCATCGCGCCGTGGGTCCTTGGCCTCGCATGGCGTGCCGAGCGGCTACGAACCCTCTTCGGTGGTCGCCCGATGATCACGAAGGTCTCCGCGCGCACAGCCTCCAGACCACGCCTCTATGATGGGGCCAAAGCACGACGGATACTGGGCATGGAGTTCCGCAGCGCGAAAGAGGCCGTGGAGAACACGGAACGCTTCCTGCGCGCTCAATGAGCGGTGCCGGTACTGTCCGTCATTTCAACGCGCTTCTGTAGTCCCGCCAGCACGTCGTTGTAGACATCCTTCAGCTCAGCGGGGTGATCGACATACCACTGATAGGTCGTCTTGAACTGCTCCTCGGTAACGCCCTCCTTCTCGAACATCTCCGCGTAATACCGTAGCGCTGGAACTTCCGTGATCTTGTCGATGACCTGCTCATGGTTCACGCGCGCTTCGATGAGCTGCCCCTCCAACAGCACCTGTGTGAACTTGTCGCGGGGAAGCAGTTCGGAGGGCCGTTCCTCCGGCGCAGAACAAGCAGCCATCAGCAGTAGGACCGGTACCACGAAGGCTCTCATCGGTCGAAGAGCAAACGTTCACCTCGTGAAGTCCGGTCCACCTTGCCATCGCTGTACACCAGCCGACCGTTGACCCAGGTCTTTTCGACGCGCGCGCGGAACCGCTGACCTTCCAACGGCGACCAGCCGCACTTGTAGAGGAGGTTGTCCTTCGCGACAGTCCAAGGTGAATCCATGTCGACAAGGACGAGATCAGCGAAGGCCCCCTCTTGGATGAAGCCGCGCTCCTTCAAGTTGAAGAGCCGCGCGGGTGCGTGGCACATCTTCTCGACGACATGCTCCAAGGTGAACACCCCCTGGTGCATCAGCTCAAGCATGGCGACGAGCGAATGCTGCACGAGCGGCGCTCCGCTGGGGCAATTCGTATAGGGACGGGCTTTCTCCTCCAACGTGTGCGGTGCATGGTCCGTGGCCACCACATCGATGCGCCCCTCGTTCACGGCCCGACGTATGGCTTCCCGGTCCGCCAGCGTCTTCACCGCCGGGTTCCATTTGATGCGGGTACCCTTCGTGGCGTAGTCCGCCTCGGTGAACCAGAGGTGATGCACGCACGCCTCCGCGGTGATGCGTTTGTTCTCCAGTGGTCCTGGCTCGAACAACTCGAGCTCCTTCGCGGTGCTGATGTGCAGGACATGCAGCCTCGTGCCGTGCTCCTTCGCCCGTGCAACCGCACGGCTGCTGCTCAGCCAGCAGGCCTCCGCACTCCGGATGCGCGGGTGTTCCTCCAACGGGATGTCTTCGCCGTAGCGCGCCTTCGCGGCTTCCGTGTTCGCGCGGATCGTGGGCTCATCCTCGGCATGAACGGCGAGGATCATGTGCGCCTTGCTGAACAATCCGTCCAGGGTGCGCTCATCGTTCACGAGCATGTCGCCGGTGCTGCTGCCGAGGAACGCCTTCAGACCGCAGACCGTGCGCGGGTCCGTGCGCAGCACCTCGTCCAGGTTACCGTTGCCCACGCCCATGAAGAAGGAGTAGTTCGCCACGCTGTTCGACGCGCCCAACACGTACTTCTGCGCGAGCAGCTCCTGTGTGAGCGCGTTCGGCACCGTGTTCGGCATCTCCATGAAACTGGTGATGCCTCCAGCGACCGCCGCGGCGGAGCCATGCGCGATGTCGTCCTTGTGGGTGAGGCCCGGTTCGCGGAAATGTACCTGGTCGTCGATCGCTCCCGGGAGCAGGTGAAGGCCTTCCGCATCGTGCTCATCCGCGTTGCGCACGCCACCGAGACCTTCCGGTGCGATCCGTTCGATCCGCGTGCCGTTCATCAGCACGTCGGCCTCGAAGACCATGCCTTCGTTCACCACGCGTACGCCCCGGATCACCTGGACCTTCATCGTGCGGCCTTCGCGGCCTTCCGTTGGTGTACGCTGAACCTCATCATCCACACGCCGAGCACGGCCTCGCGGAAGATGTTCGCGCTCATCTTGCTCGTACCCTTCAAGCGGTCGATGAAGGTGATGGGCACCTCCATGATGCGGAAGCCGGCAAGACGCGTGCGGTACTTCATCTCGATCTGGAACGCATAGCCCACGAACCGGATCTCGTCCAAAGCCACGGTGCGGAGCACACGTTCATGATAGCACACGAAGCCGGCGGTCGTGTCACGCACGCCCAGCCAGAGGATGGCGCGCACGTAGAGCGAGGCGCAGAAGCTGAGCATGATGCGGTCCCATGACCAGTCGCGCACATGGCCGCCCTTCACGTATCGCGAGCCGATGCTCATATCGGCCCCCTTCCTCTCGCACGCCTCATGCAAACGCACAAGGTCGTCGGGATCGTGGCTGAAGTCGGCGTCCATCTCGAAGATGTATGTGTATCCGCGCTCCAGCGCCCACTTGAAGCCCGTGATATAGGCCGTTCCCAGACCGAGCTTGCCTGCGCGCTCGATCAGGTGCAAGCGCCCCGCATGCGTGCCTTGCAATTCCTTCACCGTATGTGCCGTCCCGTCCGGGGAACCGTCATCCACCACGAGCACCTCGAACGCCGGCTCCAAGCGGAACACATGCGCGAGGATCTCGCGGATGTTCTCCTGCTCGTTGTATGTGGGGATGATGACCAGCCGTTCGGGCACGCCGCGGAAATGAGCCGTCGAAGATAGCCGGGCACGCATGCGGGGCGCGGCCGCAGGGATGAAGTGCTTGTGAAAAGCGGTGAACGCACGTCAACGCACGAGCGTGACATGACCGGTCCTGTCCACGCGACCCGTACCGTACCGCTCACGGCCCATGAGCTTCCAGACATACACCCCGATGGGCGCAGGATCACCATTGCCGAAGTCGCCGTCCCAACCCTCACCCATGCGCTCGGTGGCGAACACCTGCTGCCCCCAGCGATCGAATATGATGAACCCGTAACCCTGTTCCTTCATACCCGCGACAAAGGGCACGAAGAGCTCATTGATGCCATCACCATCCGGCGAGAAGGCGTTCGGCACGAACAGCCCGGCGCCTGCGGGAACGGTGATCCCGGCACAGGTCGTGTCGAAGCAATTGTCGGAAGCGTAGGCCGTCAAGCAGACGGTGTAGAGACCCGCGAGCGCTGACGGGAACGTGAAATGCGGGCTGACCTCTTCGGATGTGCCCAGTTCATCGAATGTCCATTCGTAGAAGATCGCGCCCGTGCTCTGGTTGTGGAAATAGGCTTCCGGGGCTCCGGTATTCAGGTTCGGTGGCCCCGTGAGGAATGCCGCGTCCGGTCGTATGAAGATCTCCAGCCCATCGGCGAGGACCGATGTGCCCGCGCAACCGGCACTGGATGTGACGGTGAGTGAAACAGCATACACGCCCGCCGCTTCATAGAGCACCGGTTCCGGCCCAGTAGCATGGCTCGTATCGCCGGTCCCGAAGTCCCATACATACGCTCCGGTGGCACCGGACGTATCCGAGAACGTGACTTCCACAGGTGCGCAGCCATCCGCCATACTGAGCATGATCGCCGGTTCGGGAACATCGTTGATCGTTACCAGCACCGAGGCTTGGACAAGCGGACAAGGCGCTGGGGCAGTGACCGTGTATGAGTATGTGCCGCCTTCATCCAACGCTGGTTGGACCGTACCGTTGGAAGGCTGGGCATCCGGATCGGTCCAGACGCCACCCGCGTCGGTTCCTGGACCCAACAAAGGGAACAGCTCGAACGAAACCGCATCCTCACATACGGCGATCGCTCCATTTCCGCCCACCGAGGCTGCTTGCGAAACCGCGATGGTCACGAGGGATTGATCGTCGATACAGGGTGAAGTGCCATCCAGGAAGTAGGTGTACACGCCGGGCCCGGAGCTGCCGGGGATGAATTGTCCGTTGGAAGACACGCCATCGGGTCCGGTCCAAACACCACCGGCATCAGGCGCTCCGCCGACAAGTGAGAGCAACGCCAGGGCCGCATCCGAACTGCAGAGCGCGACCGTGGCGTTGTTGCCGGCCTCCGGCTGCTCGTTCACTTCAATGTTCAGCGATGCGCTCGCCGACGGGCAAGGGGCTTCTGCCTGCACGGTATAGGTGTACACACCTTGCGCCCCTGTGGCCGGGTCGAACGTCCCCCCGAAAGCCTGTCCGAGCGGGTCCACCCACGTACCGCCCGCATCGGGCGAGCCGCTCAGTTGCTCCAGCAGCACCACAGGCGCGTTCGTGGAGCACAGTGTCACGTTGTTCAAACTGCCCGCGTCCACCGTATTGCTCACCGTCACCGCAATGACCGCCTGCGCGTCCGGGCATCCACCTCCGAAGGTGAGCACCGTGTACGTGTAGTTGCCGCTCTGCGCGGTGGCGGGATCCAACGTGCCGTTGAAGAACTGGCCGTCAGGTCCGATCCAACTACCGTTCGTGGCAGGCTGTCCCAGCAAATAAGCGAACAACGCGATGGGCGCATCGGTCTCGCAGACGGCCACGCTGTTGTCCTGTCCAGCGTTCGGACCAAGCACCACGTTGATCTCCACGGTAGCGATATCGGCCCCGCAGACCGGGCTCGCGACCGTGTAGGTGTACATGCCCTGTGGAGAGGTCGCCGGATCGAAAAGACCATCGAACGGCGCGTTCAGGATGTCGGTCCACACCCCGTCCACCTCCGGAGTTCCGCCAAGCACATCGAACAACGAGAACGGATCATCACCCGTGCAGACGGTGAACGACCCGTCTATCCCCGCGTTCGGTGCCGCTTCGATATTCACCATGAGCGTGGCGCTCGCCGAAGAACAAGGCGGTGTGCCCGTGATCACATAGGTGTACTCCCCGGATGCATCGAGCGCCGGGACCAGTGTGCCGCTATGGGGGGCGCCTCCAGGAGTTGTCCATGCACCTCCAGGCTGCGCATCAGGGCCCAGGTATGCCAATAGCGGTGTGGGTCCGACAGAAGAACAGATGTCCAGCACACCATCTGCACCGGCGTACGGGGAACCCGTTTCGGCTACGACCACGACCGCCTGATCGGCCGCACAAGGCGCGAGGCCGTTCACGGTGTACGTATAGCTGCCGGGATCATCAACGCCAGGATCATATGTACCGGTGAATGGACCACCACCAGGAGCCGACCACGTTCCTCCCCCGTTCGCACCGATGAGTTGCGTGAACAGGTCCTGCCCCGCCCCCTGATCGCACACGCTGATCCCCGCGTCAGCTCCCGCATTGGGAGGATCAGTGACCAGGACCGTGATATGCGACTGGTCCCCCGCACAAGGCGCGACCGCACCGATGGTGTAGGTGTATGCGCCCGCCACATCCGCCGCAGGGTCCATGATACCGGTATGCACGGATCCGTTCGGGTCGGTCCAAATGCCGCCGGCATCCGCACCGTTCAACGCGGCGAAAAGATCCTGGGGGGCCGAATTCGCACAAAGCACCACCTCACCGTCCACACCGGCATCCGGCGAGCCCGTCTCCGTTACGGTGATCGCCGCCTGGTCCATGCCGCAGGGGGCCGTCCCGTTCACCGTGTAGGTGTAGATGCCGTCCGCATCAATGACCGGATCATACATACCCGAGAACGCACCGCCTCCAGCCATGGACCAGGCACCCCCGGCTTCCGCTCCGACCAGCGCGCTGGCAAGGTCCACGGGTGCGCTCTGGTCACAAACGACAAGCGTGCCGTCAAGGCCGGCATCGGGCGGTGCGACCACGTCCACTTGCACGAACGCCGCATCACCGGTGCATGGGGCGGATGCGGAAAGCGTATACGTGTACGCGCCCGGGACATCCACGGAAGGGTCGAACGTGCCTGGATGCGGAAGCCCTCCCGGGGCTGACCAAATCCCTCCGGCCTGAGCACCAACGAGCACAACCAACATGTCCGCCGATGGCGACGTCAAGCACAGCGTGAGCGCCCCGTCCAGACCCGCGAACGGCGAACCGGTCTCGTCGACCGTCACTGTGGACTCATCCGCAGAACAGGGAGCTGTACCGGCGACCGTGTAGGTATACGTGCCGGCCGCATCGGTCAATGGATCATACGTTCCGCCGAACGCTCCGCCGCCGGGAGCGGTCCACGAACCACCGGCCTGCGCACCCGACAATGAGGCGAACAATACCACCGGCGCTCCCGCATCGCAGACCGTCAGCGCACCATCACCACCGGCCTGTGGCGCCTGGTTGATGAACACCGTCACCTGGGCCTGGTCGCCCGCGCAAGGCGGAACACCGACAACCGTGTAGGTGTAGATACCTGCGGGATCGGAATCGGCATCGATGGTAGTACCGTGCGGGACCCCGCCGGGCGTTGTCCACGCACCTCCGGCTTGCGGTGATCCCGAAAGCGCATCGAACAAGCTGGCCACCGCGTCATAGCTGCACAGCGTAAGCACACCATCCGACCCGGCATCAGGTGACCCGGTCTCATCGACCGTGACCG
>JAGODO010000162.1:0-1891 GCA_017998165.1 Flavobacteriales bacterium
GTTCCAGAAGCCCAGGTCGCTCACGTGCTTCCAAGGCAGGCCGTCCTGTGCGATGGCACCGGTCCATGAGGCCTTGTCGCGGTCGAGCGATACGCCGAGTATCTCGAAGCCCTTGCCCTTGTACTGCTCGTACACGCGCTTCACGTTCGGATTCTCCATGCGGCAGGGCTTGCACCAGCTGGCCCAGAAATCGATGAGCACCACTTTGCCGCGCAGGCCGCTCAACGTGATGGATCCTCCTTCCGGCGTGGCCTGCGTGAAATCCGGCGCTTCGCTCCCGATGGGGATCAGGTTGTCCAAGCGCGCCATCTGGTCCTCTTGCGCCTTCATCGCTGCGGCCTGCTTTTCTATGCGCCCCACCTGGTCGCGGAAGCCGATGTAATACTCGCTGTTCGGGATGGTGGTCTTGAGCGCGTCACGCACCTGTTGGAAGAGCGGCAATTCGTTCTGGATGTTCAGTCGGCTCACGGCCGCGAGCACGGCGGGACTGCCTTTGTGGTCGTTCACGAACATGCGGCAGCGGTTGTAGAAATCCTCGTTCAGCTTGTTGATGCGCTCGATGGCCCCGGTGTCACCACCATCCGCGTTGATGCGCTTGACCAGTTCCTGCTTCTCCGTGTCGAAGGACTTGATCCGCTTGAAGAAGTCGTACATCAGGTCGCTGTGCGCGCTGCCGGTGACGCTGGCCGGCTCGCCCAGTTTGCCGGCGGTCGCTTCCACGGATACGCTCTCCGTGCTGTCCAGGATCACGACCGTCATGTCGTTCGGCGAGAGGCTGAGCGCGTAGAAGTCGAGCGGCATCACGGGAGGGTGCAGTTCGCCCTTGCCATTGGCGTCCAGTTTCACGGAATCGACATGTTCCGGCTTGTTCCCGTGGAATCTCTCCAGGTAGAGCATCTGTCCAGCGCCCCCACCGATCGCGGCGGTGATGGTGCGGCCGCCCTGTTGCGCACCGCAGGCGGAGAAAATAAGCAGTGCGGGTATCAGCCCTCGAACACCGAAGCGCAGCGAAGGAGTTGTACGGAAGGTCATCATCATACGGGTTCTTGTTCGAGCATGCGAATGACCAGCGCGTTCGCCTTGCGCGGGTCGGCCTTGCCCTTGGTCGCTTTCATCACTTCGCCCATGAACAGGCCGAGCAGCGCCTTGTTGCCCGCGCGGAAAGCCTGCACCTTATCGGGGTACTTCGCCATGGCCTCGCGCACGGCGGATTCGATCACGTCCTCGCGGCTGTCGAGCAGGAGGCCATTGCTGGTAGCGAGGTCCTCGGCGCTGCCAGGGTGCTCCAGCATCACGGGGAAGAGCTTCTGTGAGGCGAGCGTGTGGCTCACCTTTCCACATTCGATCAGGTGTACCAGCGAGGCGAGGCGTTCAGCGCTGATGGGGAACTCCCGTATGGGGAGTCCGCGCTCGTTCAGCCAGCCGCGCACATCGCCCATCACCCAGTTTGCCGCGGCCTTGGGGTTGCTCGTTCCTTCCAGCACCGCCTCATAGTAGAGAGCGGTATCGCGGTCATCCGTGAGGATCTCCGCATCATAGCTGCTGAGCCCGAGCGTGGTGGTGTACTTGTGTTTCAGTTCGCGCGGGAGCGGCGGCATCGCGTCCCGGATGGCCTGTTTTTTCGCTTCGCTCACCGTGAGCGGCTGGATATCGGGCTCGGGGAAATAGCGGTAGTCGTGCGCCATCTCCTTGCTGCGCATGCCCGCTGTGGTCCCTTTGGCGGCATCGAAGGTGCGCGTCTCCATGCTGATCGTTCCGCCGGCATCGAGCACTTCGCTCTGGCGCTGCGCCTCGTACTCGATGGCGCGTTGCACGTTCTTGAAGCTGTTGAGGTTCTTCACCTCGGTGCGCGTGCCGAAGGCCGATGAGCCTTTTGGCCGGATGCTGACGT
>JAGODO010000162.1:1991-7821 GCA_017998165.1 Flavobacteriales bacterium
TCGAGCACTTCGCTCTGGCGCTGCGCCTCGTACTCGATGGCGCGTTGCACGTTCTTGAAGCTGTTGAGGTTCTTCACCTCGGTGCGCGTGCCGAAGGCCGATGAGCCTTTTGGCCGGATGCTGACGTTCGCGTCACAGCGCAAGCTGCCTTCCTCCATGTTGCCGTCGCACACGTCGAGGTAGCGCACAAGGCGGCGCACTTCCACCAGGTAGTCGTAGGCCTCCTGCGATGAGCGGATGTCCGGTTCGCTGACGATCTCGACCAACGGCACGCCCGCACGGTTCAGGTCCACTAACGTGTTGAACGGATCAACGTCGTGGATGCTCTTTCCGGCATCCTCTTCCATGTGGATGCGCGTGATCTTGATGTCGATCTCGTTGGCCTCCTCGGGTCGACCCAATGGGTCGACGCTACGGTGGCGATCACTTTTGATGGTGATCTTCCCTCCGGTGCAGATCGGTGTCGTGTCCTGCGTGATCTGGTAGCCCTTGGGCAGATCGGGGTAGAAATAATTCTTGCGCGCATAGTGCATGCGCGGCGCGATGTCGCATCCACAGGCCAGTCCAAGGCGGATCGCCAGGTCGATGGCTTTCGTGTTCGGTACAGGGAGCGAACCCGGCAGACCGAGCGTCACGGGGCTCGTCAGCGTATTCGGGTGGTCGCCATAGGCATTGGCATCGGCGCAGTAGGCCTTGCTCTCGGTGAGCAACTGGGCGTGCACCTCCAGACCGACGACCAGTTCATACTTCTCTTGCCAGCTTGGCGCACCGGAGCTGGTGGCGGAGTTCTGCGT
This sequence comes from Flavobacteriales bacterium, assembly GCA_017998165.1. Taxonomy (GTDB): domain Bacteria; phylum Bacteroidota; class Bacteroidia; order Flavobacteriales_F; family PHOS-HE28; genus PHOS-HE28. The sequence goes on from JAGODO010000162.1 coordinate 2,786, forward strand.
GCTCATTCTGTAACGATGGTCAACGCGGCGACCCAACGACGGTCCTTTGTCATGGCAGTGACCGCGTAGGTACCGGGGGCGAAATTGCGCGTATCGAGCGAGTACTCCACCGGTGTGCGGCGCGTGATCCGCACGGGCATGCTGCGACCGGTCGCGTCCGTGATACTGATGCGCAGGTCATCCGCCGCGTCTGCAGGTAGGGCGATGGAGGTCCGATCCGTCGCAGGGTTCGGCCAAAGGCGTAACGCGCGGTCATGGTACCGACCCGGCTTCACGGACAAGGCTTGTGAGATGTCCAACACGAAAAGGCCGTGCTGCATCTCGCTGATCAGGATCCGGCCACTCGGGAGGAAGGGATAGACGCCCCATGCTCCCTTGTAACTGAACGCGTACGGCTCAGGGTGCATGTCGTACCAACCGAGCAACTGCGCGTGATAGGGGTCGGCCACGCTCCATAGCCAGTAACCGTCCTCGTAATAGGCCACATGGAGCAGGTCGCCTTGGAAGCAGGGGTTGTGGGGAATGCTCCCCGGTCCGAGGTCGGTGCCGATCGTGTCGATGAACCCGATGTCGGTCGGATCGCTCACATCGAAGAGCTTCAGATCGGTGCCGTGGGTCTCATCCGCCATCACGTAGAGCCAACCGTTCTCGTGCAGCCACCCGCTGTGATTGTACCCGGCCTGCGGATAAGAGGAATGATCGAGCGAACCGAGCTGCACGGGATCCCCGATATCGGTGAAGTCGATGATGTGCATGGCATCCACATCATTGGTGTAGGTGATGTTGTTCACCGTGTAGGCGTCATGCACACCGCCGACCTCCTGGTCCCACCAGGCCACGCTGTTCTGCGGCTTCAGGAGCAGGGTGGGGGCGTCCGGGTCGGCGAGTGACCAGATGGCGAAGTCGCTGCTGCCGTAGTGGGTATAAAGGCGCGCGTTCGCCGTATCGATCCATAGGGTGTGCGCGCGATGGAAGAGGTCATTATCGTCGTAGATGACCGGCGCGGAATCGGGCAGATGGCGCAGGTCGATGATCTGCAGCGTGCCGGCCCCTTCGTCGGTAACGGCGTACAGGCGGTCCCTGTAGGTCTTGTATTCGCGGTGTACGATATCGCCGCCCTGGTCATTGCCGGGGATGAACGCGACCTCTCCGGTGATATCGTCCGGTGTCACATCGATGATGTGGGTGCCCATCGTGCTGCCGATGATGGCGTACTCCCGCTCGTTACGCGCATAACCCCAGACCGCGTTGTAGATATTGCCGTAGAGGAAGGTGGCGGGCAGGCCGTCCTGTTGCCATTGGTACAGTTTCGTCACGTTGAGGCTGTCTTGGGCGGATGCGTGCATCGCTGACGCCAAGCACAAGGCCACGAGCTGTGAGCTGCGAGCTGTGAGCTTGAGCGCTCTGTGCTCGTGGCTCACGGCTCGTGGCTCGGGGCGGCTCGCATTCAGCATGAAGCGACCAATTCCCGCATGATCAACGTCAAGCTCGGCTCGGCCTTCTCAGCCACGCGTTGCACCATCTCGTGCGTCGTTTTCTCGATACGGCCCTCCACGCCCATGTCGGTGATCACGCTCATGGCGAAGCAGGGCAGGCCCATGTGCCGCGCGGCGATCACTTCAGGGACCGTGCTCATGCCAACGGCGTCACCACCGATGTTCCGCACATAACGGTATTCCGCCGGCGTTTCCAGTGTGGGGCCGGTGAGGCCGACATACGTGCCCTGCTGCACCTTGATGCTGTTCTTCGCCGCGATGTCCTTGGCCTTGGCGATCAACGCGTGGTCATAAGGCTCGCTCATATCCGGGAAGCGCGGCCCCAGTTCATTGATGTTCGGCCCGAGCAGCGGGTTGGGGAAGAGGTTGATGTGATCGGTGATGATCATCAGGTCGCCTGTGTCGTGCGTGGGGTTCACGCCGCCGCACGCGTTGCTGACGAAGAGCCGTTTGATGCCGAGGAACTTGAACACGCGCACGGGCATCACCACTTCGGGCATCGTCCAACCTTCGTAGTAATGGAAGCGGCCCTGCATGGCCACCACGGGTTTGCCGCCGAGGTATCCGAAGAGCAGTTTGCCGGGATGACCTTCCACCGTGCTCACGGGAAATTCCGGGATGTCCTTGTAGGCGACGGCGAACTTCACGTCGATCTCCTTGCCCAAGCCGCTCAGGCCCGTACCCAGGATGATGCCGGTCTCCGGGGTGAAGCCGTCGGTGGCCTTCTTCAGATGGTCAGCGATGCGCTGGATGCGTTGCAACATGGGAGCGGAGCAGGGCGGTGAAAGCGTGTGGGTCGTTGAGGATCTCTACCTCGATGCCGATCACGGCGATGGGAATGTCTTCGAGCGGTCCGGCGATCAATGCGGGCCCCAGGCGGGCGGCATCTTTCTCCGTGGTGATCAGCGTTTTCTCAAGGCGCGCGAAAGTAGCGAAGCGGGTGGCGATGCTGAGTTGATCGGCCCCGGTGAACGCGTGATGGTCCGGGAAGGCCATGTGTTCCACGGTCCCGAAGAGCTCGCGCACATGTCGCAACAGCGGCGAAGCGTCCGCGATACCCGTGACGAGCAGGGTAGCTGTGCCCGTTCCGGTCCTCACCGTCATCGTGCTGTCGTGCAGCGACCGTGGCGGGGCGTAACGCATCGCGCTGAAGTAGAGATGTTGCGCAGGCCGCAGGTTCAGGCGGGACCGCCATTGGTGCTGCTCATCGGGCGAAGGTGGGCCCGGACATTTGGTGACGATGACCGCATCAGCCTGCCGCGCGCGGACAGGCACGTCCCGTAGTGTCCCCGCCGGAAGCAGGAAGTCCCTGTTCCAGGGTTTGCTCCAGGTCGTGAGCACGATGTTCAGCCCGGCCTTGAGCTTGCGGTGTTGGAAGGCGTCGTCCAGCACCACGGCTTTCACCTCGGGAGCATTGCGCATGATGGAATCGATGCCCGCCACCCGATCGGCACCCACGAACACGCGCACGCCGCTGAATTTGCGCTTGATCATCAGGGGCTCGTCGCCGGCAACGCCCGCATCATCCTCCCGGTGTACTTCATGGAACAGTTTTCCATCACGGCCGTAGCCGCGGCTCAACGTAGCGAGAGGTCCATGCTCCGCCAGTACGCGCAATGCGAGTTCCACGTGCGGGGTCTTGCCGGTGCCGCCCAAGGCGATGTTGCCGATGACGATCGTGGGCAGGTCCGGGGCGGTGCTTTTCAGCCAGCCGTGATCGTAGAGGAGGTGGCGGATGCTCAAGACAAGCCCGAACAGCCAGGAGAAGGGCAGGAGCAGGAGGCGCAGTGCGGCCATCATTCGGCTGAAGGGCGCGGGGTCATGGCTCACCTTTGCGCCGCCGCGTCACATCGGCATAGCGGATCTCCATCGACTCGTAGAACGGTGCGAGGTCATAAGTGTAGCGCTCATCCCACACGAACCCGTTCTCCTTCTTGTTGAAGCCGGCCTTGCTGAGCGGCCGCTCACACACACTGAAGTCAACGGAATCCACCAGCGGCATGAGCTGGACTTTGAAGCGGGTATTGTAGCCCCACTTCCGCTGCTTGATACCAGGGCCGTTCAGGTCCATCATCACATGCTTGGGCACATGTCCGGGGGCGGACAGTTCCACGCGGTAGACATGGTCCAGTGGCAGGTTCAGTCTGCATTTGCCCCTTGCTGAGCAGTCCGCTCGGATGGGCACGGCCCCGGAGGATGTGTCCAGGGCGGAGATCGTGAACCGCGTTGAATCGTCCTGTTTCTCCCAGCAACTCACCACGGCGATCAAGCGCAGATCGGTCGATTGCGCAGGAAGCAAGGCTGCTTGAAGAACCAGTCCCGAAAAAATGAGGTTTCTGCGGTGGCTCATCAGGGCGAAGGTGGGGTATAAAGCGCATGGACCAGTAAAGAAGCTCCCCCGGAATGCTAGCTTCAACCTCGCGAAGACGGACCGGTGAGCCATAGGTGCCAACAAACCCCTTATGACAATGGATATGCGACGGTCATTCCTGGTGTCGGTCTTTTTCAGTTGTGTGGCCATGCTGTCAGCGAAGTGCGCGGTCGTCGTTTCGAGCCCGATGATCCGCTCGCAAGGTCAAGCGACCAGTGTGTCATTGCTCAGTGGTGCCACTTACCATCTGACCGGGGGCGATACGCTTTTTTTCGTGTGGAACTATCTCGGGGACGGCATGTGCCCCACGGCGAACTTCGTGCATGTCCTGAACGGCGATACGATCGAGAACATCACCGAGTACACGCGTTGGTACCACATCACAGAGTCCGGTGATCATCGCTTCCAAGTGGTGCGGAATGACGGGGATCCATCGCTCATGGGGGGCGTGCTGGAATTCACGGTCTCCTTGGATGAACCGGATCCGATCCTCGCATACTTGAGCGTTTCGGTCATGCTCGGCGGGTGCCTGGACAGTTCGGGGGTCACGATGCGTGATGATCTCCGATCCCTTGGAATGATCCCGCTGTGCGAACCGTTCAGCGACCTCGGCTTCGCCATGAGCGGGGGCGAAGGGATATACGCGTCGGAGAGCCTCTTCGCCGAACAGGAGAACGACTATTTCAACGTCGTCGACTGGGTGCTCGTTGAATTGCGGGACGCTGAAGACCCTTCTCTATTGCTGCAGACTCTGCCGTGCCTGGTCGGTCGCGCCGGATGGGTGCGAATGGTCGATGAGGTGTCCTCCCCACGGTTCACGATAGCTCCGGGACATTACTACGTGGCCATCCGGCATAGGAACCATCTGCCGGTGATCTCCCGGCATCCATTGCCTTTCGTCGGACCGTGGATCAATTTCGATCTGCGCAACACCTACCAGGAACAGGCCTTCGGGGAGGAGCCACAGGGGGTCGCGCCTACCTACCATTATCTGTGGCCGGGAAATGCGCGCATCACACCCGGGCCACAGAAGATCCACTATACGGGCGCGCAGAACGACCGTGATGCGATCCTCGAACGGTTGATGGGGAACGTGAACGCCACGATCAACGGATACTATCTGGAGGATCTGAACCTGGACGGAACGGTGAGCTACACCGGTGCACAGA
>JAGODO010000163.1 GCA_017998165.1 Flavobacteriales bacterium
TGCTGCGCGGCGAGTTCCTCGTTGACGCGCAAGGCTTGAATAAGATCCAAGGCATGCCGTTCACGAGCGATGAGATCCGCGCCGGTGCGCTCAACCTGTTGTCACCTACGCCGAAGGCTTCGGCGACCGAGGCATGAGCACGACGAACGGCACGATCACGGCTCCGGAGAAGGTTGATTTCTCCAGCGATCAGGAAGTGCGCTGGTGCCCCGGTTGTGGCGACTACAGCATCCTGAAACAAGTGCAAACGCTGCTCGAACAGAGCGGCAAGAAGAAGGAGGACGTGGTCTTCATCAGCGGCATCGGCTGCTCGTCGCGCTTCCCCTACTACCTCGATACCTACGGTCTGCACGGCATCCACGGACGCGGGCCGGCCATCGTGAGCGGGTTGCGCATCGTGCGTCCCGAACTGAGCGTGTGGATGATCACCGGCGACGGCGACGCACTGAGCATCGGTGGCAACCACATCATCCACCTGCTGCGCCGCAACGTGGACGTGAACGTGCTGCTCTTCAACAACGAGATCTACGGCCTCACCAAAGGGCAATACTCGCCGACCAGTCCCGAAGGAGCGGTGACGCGCAGCACACCGATGGGCAGCACGGACCATCCCTTCAATCCGCTCGCATTGGTGAAAGGCGCTGATGGCACCTTCATCGCCCGCAGCATGGACCGCGACCCGAAGCACATGCGCGAAGTGCTCGCCCGCGCCGATGCGCACCGCGGCACCAGCCTGATCGAGATCTACCAGAACTGCAACGTCTTCAACGACGGTGCTTTTGAGGTCTTCACCGAGAAGGCGAACAAGCCGGTACATACCCTCTTCGTGGAGCACGGCAAACCACTCACGTTCGCGAACGGAACGAAAGGCATCTGCATCAAGGAGATGAAGCCGCGCATCATCGACATCGGCCCGGACTTCTCACCCAACGACTGCTGGATCCACGACGAACGCGACAACTTCAAAGCGTCGATCCTCGTCCGCCTGTTCGATGACCCGCGCTTCGAGGGCGCGATGCCCCGGCCCTTCGGCGTGTTCTACGTGAACGACCGGCCCACGCACGAGGAGAAGCTGCAAGCGCAGGTGAAGAAGGCCAAGGAAGTGAAGGGCCCCGGTGATCTGGACGCGTTGCTCAAGGGCGAGCATACGTGGACGATCTGACCGGGACACCGGCTTCCAGCCGGTGCCACCATGTGTGACAACTTCGTGGCTGAGCCAAGTCATGGTCCCCATCCAGTACGTTCTCGACGACCCGTTCTTCGCTGAGGACGATGAGTTCACGGAAACGCGCAGGAACCTTCCCCATTGGACCCGAGAAGGTAAGATCTACTTCCTGACCTGGCGGTTGGCGGACAGCCTCCCCCAAGAAATGCTGGAGCAACTCGCTGCCGATCGTGAGGCTTGGGCGCGGGAGCATGGGGACAAACCGCTAAGCGAATTGGCGCCTCCGCTGAAACATGAATGGTACCGCTTGTTCCATCATCGCGTACAGGATTGGCTGGACGCGGGTCATGGCTCATGTGCCTTGCGCGGGCCAGAAGCGCAGCGCATCATGGTCGATGCGCTTCATCATTTCCATGGCCAGCGCTACGTCTTGGGCAGCTTCGCCGTGGCGGGGAACCATGTGCATGTTCTCGTTGCGCCCTTGCCGGGCTTTGCGCTTTCTGGCGTGCTGCATAGCTGGAAGTCTTTTACCGCGAACGCGATCAACAAGGCGCTCGGTCGCAATGGAAGACTTTGGATGGATGAGTATTTCGACAAGCTGGTGCGGGATCACGCGCATCTGGAACGCATTGAGGACTACATCGCGGCGCATGCTCAGCAAGGGGCGCTTGTGGAACGACGTGACCTGTTCGGCAAATGATCGGGACACCGGCTTCCAGCCGGTGATCCTTGCAGCACCGGCTGGAAGCCGGTGTCCCGTTGCATTGCTCAAGGGTGAGCATACGTGGACGGTCGGGTGACGTCGCTCATTCGGCGGTATCACTCTGCGTGGGTTCCTCTTTCACAGGTTGTGAGGGTTGATTCGAACACGGAAACACAACCGGGAATACTGCAGCCTTCAGCGCCTGCCTGTCAGCATTGCTCTTCCGGCGTTGCATGTCGCCCACCAGCCATTCGAGGTGCTTGGCCTCATCGATCAGCTCCTGCTGCATCCCGCTCTTCGATCCGATCATTCGCCGTAACGCCTGTTCATCTACCGGTGCCAGCGCGGCCTTGATCTCCGCCTGGCCGTTCACCGCAGTCTTGAACGCGAACTGCTGCTTTCCTTTGATCCCCAAGCAGAACAGGTCGTACGTGAAAATGCTGTTGAGCCGCTCCGAGAACCCGCCCGCGCCCTCATTCATCCGCTGATAGCTGTTCAGTTGGTTGGGAATGAGATACACGACCAGTTCATCGTAGCTCGCGCGTTCCGCGACCTCCACGATCAGCGGTGTGTAGGTGAGCGTGGCCGTCTTGCCGTTGTTCGGATCCGTGTAGCTCATGCTGCTGCGCGTGGTCGTGGCTTGGACAACCGCCTTGTCCACATTCCACCAGCCCGGACTTGTCACGGTCACCACCCACGCCGCGCGAGGTAGCTGAACGCGTTTGTAGCCGAACTGCTTGTACACCGTGTCCAGGTTCGCGGCCAGTTCCTTCAGGAACAATGCGCCTTCGCGAACGCTCCCGGCCATCGCATGGTCAGCGCGTTTGGCATCGCTTTTCACGTCCTGCTTCCATTGCTCGTTCCAGAACTTCTCCTGGGTCTTGCGGATGGCTTCGGCCTCTGCGCGGCTGTTGTTCTCGTAGAAGGTGCGCAAACGATCAGCGGCATGAGCGGGTAGCTCCACGCGACCGTATGCCGGTTCGAGGAACCTGGCCATCGACTCATGACCCATGCGCGTGCCCACCGAATCGCACCAGTACAGGTCCTTGTCGAGGTTGTTCACGTAGACATCAAGCAGCGCATTGTCACACCGGCTGAAGATCCGTTCCAGCCGTTGTTCGAACTCCTTCGTGGCCAGGTTGGTGTTGTTGAAACGCTTGTTCCAGATCGTCTTGATCTTGATGGGATCGATGCCACACGGATCTGACCCGTAGGCGAAAATGACAGTGTCAAGGGAACCATGCTCGCTCTGTGACTGAGGGGCCATCGCCAGGGCAGCACCGTGGCCACGGAAAGCCATTGGTTCATCGAGATCAAGTTGGGAAGGAGCCTCCATGAGGTTCTCACGGGCCTGGTCTGCGCATCGCAACGAGTAGTACAGGCTGTCCTTGAACGCCTTGTTCGCCACATCCTGCCCCAGCTCCGCAAGCTTGGCTTCGTAGCCCGGCGGGTAGAAGTTGAGCGTGGTGATATCCACCGGTACGAGCGACTTCCTCAGTGGCTTTGGGTTGCGCCAGTCGATCACGCCATCATCGCGCTTCACCCCTTCGTAAAGCTGCATTCCTTTCTTCGATCCGTCAGCCGGAACCATCGCCGTCAGCGGTTTCGCGGGATCGATCTTCACCGCCTTGCCGTTCGCCTGCGCATCCAGATAGAACATGCCGCCGGTCTCCAGCAGCGTGTCGCCGCTCATGGTGCTGAGCCCCGCCTTCATGATATCCAGCGGATCCAGAGCTTCCAGCAAGGTGACGCGCACCGGAATGCTGATCGCCGCACCGAGGCTGTCCACGAACGCGCCTTGCGGGATATCGAGCACGATGCCGTTCGGCGTAACGAGCGTGGTGTCCTTCGTCGGATCGATGGTGAGGACGAGGGGGTCGAGATGCGTGCCGGTGGTATCCGTGAGCGTGCGGTACTCGCTCTCGCTGACCGGCGCGTTCTCCGATCCGCCATCCGCCATCGGCGACTTCCACAAGAACAAGGCGGCCGTTGCGGCGATGAGCACGACCGCGCCAACACCCATGCCCGGCAGCGACTTGCCCCAGCGGTAGTTGCGGTAGGCCTTCTTCGCCGCAGCGCGTGCGGGTGAACGGCGTGCGGCTTGACGCAAGCGCTGTTGGTCCTCCACCAGCGAACGCAGTTCCTCGCTGTTGCGCAAGCGTTCCTCGAAGGCCAAGCGGTCAGTGTTGCTCATGGTGCTGTCCAGGTAGTTGTCCACCAGTTCCATCAGATGCAGTTGGTCACGCATGGGGATGGAGGGTTTGACGGTGGGACAACATCACCCGGTACTTCTCCCGGGCCTGTTCGAGGCACTTGTACTTGCGGGTCTTCGCAGCGCCCTCGCCCGCATAGCCGAACGCCTTTGCGATCGCGGACAGGGATTCGTTGTTCAGGTAGAAGCGTGTGAGGAGCTCGCGGCACTTGTCGCCCAGCATTGCGAAGGCGCGTTCGGCGAGTTGGGTCAGAGGTTCGTTGTCCGTTGACGGCTGTCCGTTGTCGGGCTGTGCGGAAAGAGCCTGGATGTGCTTCTCGGCCCTGCCCTTCGCGCGCAGTTCGGCGAGCCAGAGGTTGCGGCAGATGCCGTACAGGTATGCTGCCAGAGAGCCGGTGAACATCCACCCGGGAGACTGCGCGTTCTCGTGGATGATCACCAGCGCGTCCTGGAACAGGTCGCGCGCCTCGGTGCGGGAACCACCATGGGTGCGCACCATGGTCATCACATCGGGTAGTTGCCGGTAAAGCTGGGTGAAGGCCTGTTCCGCCCTTCCCTGGCGCATCGCCGCGAGCAGTTCCGCGTCGTTCATCGGGGTGGTCTTTGCCTTCATGTGCCACAAAGAACGAAAGGTGACCCCTGCCCCGCTTGCGGGTCTCCATACGACCTTCGCACACTACCCGGCAAGCCTCCATGTCCAGATCACGGATCACGCTGTTGATCGCCGCCTTGTGCGGCGCGGCTGCCCTCTCCGCGCAAACCTTCGACCTCGACCAGTTCGACCAGCTCTTCCGGCCGCGCCTGCGGGTTGAAGGCCGATGGATCCCGGAAACAGCCTTGCAGAAAGACCGTGGCTACTTCGAGGACCGGTCCGCGCTGGCCGTCCTCACCTTCCCCGTCCACAGCACGTTCAATGTGAACGCCAAACTCGACCTGACGGCGGAGAACATCGGCGAACTGTTGAAGAACGGCGTGCGCGTGCGCGCCTCGCAGGTCATGGGCAACGTGCGCTACGGCGCTCGCGAAGTGCGCATGGACGCGGCGCTCGGCGAAGCGCGCATGTTGCATACCGCCTCCATCGGGGCGTTGGGCGTGAGCCTGACCAGGAAGTTCCGCGTGCTTTTCTGGAGCGCCAACGTGAACATCAGCGAAGAGGACCACACGATGGAAGAGGCCGTTCCACGCTTCACCGGACTTGTCGGAAAAATGAAAGTGAAAGGCCTTCGCCGGCAGTTCTTCTATGGGCTTGCGGCCAGCTTCACTGACGGCCTTTCATTGCCGGTGCCGTTCATCGGTGGATCCGCCCCCATGGGCAAGAAGTGGTCCTTCAATTATGTGCTGCCTTTGCAGGCCTCCTTCGGATGGAAAGTCGCGGACCACACGCGGCTGAACCTGGGCCTCGGACTCGATGGCAACCGCAGCGGCATCGGGATCGCGGGCGAACGCCACAACATGAACTACGGCGCCCTGCGCGTTTTCGCGAACGTGCGTCACAAGCTGAGCAGGCACCTCATGCTCCGCGCCGAAGCCGGCTATGCCCTGGGACAGCGTTTGAACTTCAGCCCCGACGACGTCGAGGTCCTGGGGACACCCGTGCGCCTCGAGCCTGGGCCGAGCGCCATGCTCGGCATCAATGTGCTGTTCGGGCAGAGCATACTCGACCGGATCATCGAAGAGGTGCTCAAGTGACCGGCTCAAAAGACGTAGCCGAACCGCAACCCGCCACTGACGATCAACGGACCGACGCCGCCGAGGAAAGCATGTGAAAAGGCGTAGTTCTGACGGTCATACGGATAATCGCCGCCGTCCATGACCTTGCCGTTCTGCCACTGTGTGCCGTAGCCGAAACCCGCGGACATGTCAAAGGTGAACCGCTCCCCCAGCAGGACCTGCCGACCGATCGAGAGCATCAGGCCAGCACTGGTGTAGTAGTACTTCCGCTCGACGGGCTCGTAGATGTAGTTGTAGCTGTACCACTTGCGCGACCATGTACTCAGCACGATCTCCGGACGCAGGTACCAGCCCGCCAGCGGGTGCGTGTCCCGAACTGACGGTATTCTTTTGGTCGCGTATGGCAGGGTAAATGTCACGCCGGCCGTGAGCAGTCCGCCACGGCTGTTGTACACATCATCACTCCGGTCCAGTTCCCAAGGGCCGATGTAGCCTGCCTTCACTGCGAGTCCGACGCGTTTGCCCAAGGCCTGCTGGTATTGCACCGTGATGTGGTTCAGCGCGGGCGAGATCACGTCCAGCGCAAGCACGTGCTTCCTTGTGAGGAACGCAGGGGAAAGGCCCTCCTCCCCGACCGCCGTGCTGAACACGTACTCCTGTCCGCCTTGAAGCCGGATCCTGGAGAGTTCATGCTTGTCCACCACGATGACCACGGCGTTGCCCGCCGAACCGGTCTTGTAGCGGATCTGGTCCAGGCCGATTTCCTCCACCTGACCGACGATGACCTTGCCGTTCGCATAATAAAGCGAGTCCTGGGCCTTTACCTGCGCATGCAGGAAGTTGAGGAGAAAGCTCACGAATGTGGCGCATACGGCTACGTTGAACTTCATGATAAGGTGGTGTTGGCCGAAGGTAGCCTTGGATCTTCCAAGGCAAGCTTTAACGACCCCATCGTCGGCTTCGTATGCCGGCGATCACCGGCTTTCCTTGATCACGGAGCCCTTTCTCGGCACACCTGCGAACTGTACGCGCACCTGCACCTTGCTCTTCACCGGCCTTTCGCCCAGAACCGAGGGTTGCCACATCGGCATGCACGAGACCACGCGCAACGCCTCGGCATCGAACGCCCGGCCGAGGCTCTGTATAACCTCGGCGTTCACCACCTCTCCTTTCTTGTTCACCGTGAAACCGACCGTGACGATACCGGCCTTCCTGCTCCCGCGCGGCTGCTTCAGGTTGCTCTCGATGAAACGCATCATCTCCTCCATGCCGCCCGGGTACTCGGGTTTGGTGGCGTTCTGGAGCCGCTCGACCCGCGCCAGCAAGGTTCGTTCGCCATCGCTCTGCGCTTGCACGGAATCCGACCTCGCGAACAACGGCAAGCGATCCTCGGCACCATGCTGGTCCTGGGGCATAGGCGAGGCTGACGGCTCATCCGTTCCCGGTGCGGCAATGGCTTCCGCTTCCATCTCCACTTGCGCATTCTCCGAAGTGGTCCCTGTTTCTTTGATCAGCCGCGTGACGATCCGGCCTTCGCCCTTGCACGTATCGGCCACCCCTCGAGCGACCTTCCGGGTCGTCATGAACACGGATTCCACGCGCGTGCTGAGGTCCAGCGTATCCGCAGGAGTTCCTTCATCGCCGACCGGCATATTGATCGGCACCTCTTCCACTTTGATCGTCGGCTCGGTGACAAACGTGTCATGCTTTTCCGAAGGCATCAGCCACAAGCCGGCCCCTGCGACGAGGAGAATGGCCGCAGCGGTCCAAGGCAGCCATCGCGTGAACGTCCATCGCCGATGCGCCCCGGCCAGCACACCGCGCAACCGCACCCGTTGGAGTCCTTCGCGCAAAGCCCGCTGGTCGTCCACCAGGGCATGCAGCTCCGCATTGTCCGCGATGCGCGCCTCGAAAGCGCTGCGCTCCGCGTCGTCCATTCCACCATCGAGGTAGCGGTCCACCAGTTCCATCAAGTGCAGTTCGTCGCGCATCTCAAACAAGTTGATGGTCGTGGTGGTC
>JAGODO010000164.1 GCA_017998165.1 Flavobacteriales bacterium
TGGCTGAAGCCTCTATCCCCAAGCCCGTCAGGACCGGGAAGCGCAACGCACCTGAACCTCGGCCTTCACTCCTGCCGCGCCGGGATCTGGAACTCGATGCGCTGGCGGAGATCCTCGATACCAAGCGGTTCATCACCTGCCATAGTTATGTCCAGAGCGAAGTGGCCATGCTCATGGATGTGGCGGACAGCATGGGCTTCAAGGTGAACACGTTCACGCACATCCTGGAGGGCTACAAGGTCGCGCGCCGCATGAAGGAACACGGTGTGAACGCGAGCACGTTCAGTGATTGGTGGGCGTACAAGATGGAAGTGATGGATGCCATCCCCTACAACGCGGCGCTGCTGCAGAGGGCCGGGGTGAACACATGCATCAACAGCGATGACTCCGAAATGAGCCGCCGGTTGAATCAGGAGGCGGCCAAAGCGATGAAGTACGGCGGTGTCAGCGCTGAGGAGGCCTGGAAGATGGTGACCCTGAATCCTGCGAAGGCGCTGCATCTGGACCAGCACATGGGGTCGGTGGAGGTGGGCAAGGATGCGGATATCGTGCTGTGGAGCGCCGACCCGCTCAGCATCGGTGCGAAGGCGGAGATGACCTTCGTCGATGGCGTACGTCGGTATGATGTCCAGAAGGATCTCGCGCTGCGTGAAGCGATGCTGGCGGAACGCGAGCGGTTGATCACCAAGATGATCGCCGCGAAGAAGGCCGGTGCGTCCACCACCAAACCTGAGCCACAAGAGAAGCGGCACTGGCACTGTGAAACGTTAGGTGAAGCGCCATGAGATCCATAAGAGCGCTGTTCGTTCCCTGTTTCATGCTCTTGACGTGCGCCGATGTGTCCGCCCAAAAGCCCACACCAGCAGCAGCCCAAAGCAAGTCCATCCTGTTGAAAGGGGGAACGCTCCATATTGGTGACGGTACGGTGCTCGATGATGCGGCTATCGGGTTCAGGAACGGGACCATCGACTTCGTGGGCCACAGCTATGGTGTGACGGCCGTGTATGACACCACGGTCAGCACCAAGGGCCAGCATATCTACCCCGGGCTCATCCTTCCGGACAACTCCCTCGGTCTGCACGAGGTTGACCTTGTGCGCGCCACCTCGGACGAGGACGACACGGGTGAGATGGAGCCGGAGCTGCGTGCCCTTTCGGCCTACAACACGGATTCGAGGATCATTCCCACCGTTCGCAGCAATGGCGTGCTCATCGCACAGTGTACGCCGCGTGGGGGCACCATCTCCGGTACCAGCAGCATCGTGCAACTGGACGCCTGGGATAATGCGTCCGCAGCGGTCAAGGCGGATGACGGTGTTCATCTGACCTGGCCGCGCACCACGCAAAGGGACGGCTGGTGGGCCGAGCCCGGAGAAACCACCAAGACCAGGGTGGACGAGCGCGCGAAAAGGCTCAATACCATCGGTGATCTGTTCCGCCGCGCAAGCGCTTACGCCACGGTCCGGCAGCATATGGAGACCGATCTGCGGATGGAAGCCATGCGGGGATTATTCGACGGTTCGAAAACACTCTACGTGAACGCCGATGGCGCACAGGACATCCAGGAGGCGGTGCTTTTCGCGCACGGCTTCGGGGTGAAGCGCACGGTGATCGTCGGTGGGTACGATGCCTGGCGTGTCGCTGACCTGCTGCTGGACAAGAAGGTCGACGTGATCCTGCGCCGTGTCCACAGTCTTCCCCTGCGCGACGAGGACGACATCGATCTGCCTTTCCGCCTGCCCGCACTGCTGAAGAGCAAGGGCATACGCTTCTGCCTGGGTTATTCCGGGGACATGGAGCGCATGGGAAGCAGGAATCTCGCGTTCCTGGCCGGTACCGCTGCCGCTTTTGGTCTTTCTGAGGAGGAGGCGCTGCGCGCGATCACGCTCGATGCGGCGCGCGTGCTCGGCATTGACCAGCGCTACGGAAGTCTCTCCATCGGCAAGAGCGCCACGATCTTCGTTTCCTCGGGGAACGCGCTGGACATGCGGACGAACAACGTGACGCACGCCTTCATCGATGGCCGCCAACTGGACCTGGACGACCATCAGAAGAAGCTGTATCGGCAGTACGAACGGCGCTACGCCGAACCATAGAAGCACCTCGGCTTCGCTCAACACTCAGGTGGTGATAGGGGGAGGGGTTCCAGCAGAGAAGGAGCGGAGAGCAGGGGTACTTTCGGCCCCCGTGAGCCAACACCTCAGTTCCGAAAGCCCCGGCGGGGAAAGCGAGCTGACCGCCCTCATGGACCACGCCATCGCGGCGGCCTTCGCGGCGAGCGCCGAGATCATGGCGGTGTATGGCCGACCGGTCACGGTGGAATTGAAGGATGATCGCTCGCCGCTGACGGAAGCCGACAAACGGGCACACACGGTCATCGTGCGCCGGCTCGAAGCCACCGGCCTGCCCGTGCTCAGCGAGGAGGGGAAGGATATCCCGGTCGAAGAACGCCAGACCTGGCAACGCTACTGGCTCGTGGACCCGCTGGACGGTACCAAGGAGTTCATCAAGCGCAACGGAGAGTTCACCGTGAACATCGCCTTGATGGAGCGCAACGGCCGCGCGCCCTCTTCGCTGGGGGCGACGGTTCCTCTTGCCGCCGCGCTGCATGTGCCCGCGAAGGACACACTCTACTTCGCTTGGAAGTCCGGTGGTTCCTACAAGCTGGAGCGGGCCGGAACCCACGGCACCACCTCCGCGTTGAAACTCGCCGCGCTCGCGCAGCGCCTTCCTCTTCCCATGCCCCATCACCCCTTCACCATCGTCGCGAGCCGGAGCCACAACAGCCCGGACACCGAGGCCTTCATCGCCCGGATGAAGGAGAAGCACGGGGAGGTCGCGATCACCAATATGGGCAGCGCGTTGAAGATCTGCCTCGTGGCCGAGGGTGCGGCGGATGCCTATCCCCGCTATGCCCCGACCATGGAATGGGATACCGCTGCGGGACAGGCCATCGCCAACGAGGCCGGCCGGCAGCTCATCGACGTGACCACGGACGCGCCGATGCGCTACAACAAGCATTCCCTGGTGAACAACTGGTTCATCGTTCAATAGCAACCAAAATCATGGGCGACGTGAACGTCGCCCCGACCCAATGGCCAAGAAGAAGAAGGAAGGATCGCTTCGCTCCGCTCGCGATAAGAAGCGGAAAGTCGCGTTGATCACCGGTGTTACCGGACAGGACGGCGCCTACCTCAGCGAACTGCTCCTGAACAAGGGCTACGAGGTACACGGCGTGAAGCGCCGCAGCTCGTTGTTCAACACGGACCGCATCGATCACCTCTACCACGACATGCACGAGAAGGGCCGTCCCTTCCACCTCCATTACGGCGACCTCACCGACAGTGTGAACTGCCTCCGCCTCGTGAAGGAGATCCAGCCGGACGAGATCTACAACCTCGCGGCCATGAGCCATGTGGCCGTGAGCTTCGAAATGCCGGAGTACACCGCGAACGCGGACGGTATCGGCACGCTCCGTTTCCTGGAAGCCATCCGCATCCTGGGCATGGAGAAGAAGACGAAATTCTACCAGGCCTCCACCAGCGAACTGTACGGCGGCGTGTTGCCGCGCGCGCAGAACGAGGAGACGCCTTTCTACCCCAAGAGCCCTTACGGCGTGGCCAAGCTCTACGGCTTCTGGATCACCAAGAACTACCGTGAGAGCTACGGCATCTTCGCGTGCAACGGGATCCTCTTCAACCACGAGAGCCCGTTGCGCGGTGAGACCTTCGTAACGCGCAAGATCACCCGCGCCGTGGCCAAGATCAAGCTCGGCCTCCAGGACGCGCTCTACCTGGGCAACATCGACGCGAAGCGCGACTGGGGCCACGCCAAGGATTACGTGGAAGGCATGTGGCTGATGCTGCAGGCCAAGAAGCCCGATGACTTCGTGCTCGCCACCGGCAAGACCTACACCGTGCGCCATTTCATCGACCTGGCCTTCGCCGAAGTGGGCATCAAGCTCGAGTGGAAAGGCAAGGGCGTGAACGAGAAGGGCGTTGACAAGAAGACCGGCAAGACGCTCGTGGCCATCGACAAGCGCTACTACCGCCCGGCGGAAGTGGACCACCTGGAGGGCGACCCCAGCAAGGCCAAGCGCGTGCTCGGCTGGAAGCACAAGTACGACCTGAAGGCGCTCGTGAACGAGATGGTCCAGAGCGATCTCGAACTCTTCAAGCGCGACGTGTACCTGAAGAAAGGAGGGCATAAGATCCTGCATGAGCAGGAGTAGGGTTGTCGGTTGTCGGTTGTCTGTTGTCCGGCGTGATGGAACAAGCACGCGACCAGGATGCTCACAAGCAGCATCGCCCAACAGCTTCGGCAGCCTGACAACGGACAACTGACAACCGACAACGGCATTTCCAACATGGATCCCAAAGACAAGATCTACGTCGCCGGCCACCGCGGCATGGTGGGTTCGGCCATCGTGCGCCGCCTGCAGAAGGACGGTTTCAACAACATCGTCACGCGCGGCAGCAAAGACATGGACCTGCGCGAGCAGCAACCCGTGCGCGACTTCTTCGCCAGCGAGAAACCCGATGTGGTGGTGCTGGCCGCGGCGAAAGTCGGCGGCATACAGGCCAACAACGTGTACCGCGCGCAGTTCCTGTACGAGAACCTGATGATCCAGAACAACGTGATCGACAGCGCCTACCGCAACGGCGTGAAGAAGCTGCTGTTCCTGGGTTCCTCGTGCATCTACCCGAAGCTCGCACCCCAGCCGCTGAAGGAGGAAAGCCTGCTCACTGGCCTGCTCGAGCAGACCAACGAACCGTACGCCATCGCCAAGATCGCCGGCATCAAGATGGCCGAGAGCTATCGCCGCCAGTACGGCGTGAACTACATCAGCGCGATGCCCACCAACCTGTACGGGCCGAACGACAACTACGACCTGAACAACAGCCATGTGCTGCCCGCCCTCATCCGCAAGTTCCACACGGCGAAAGTCACGAACGCGCCGAGCGTGGAGGTCTGGGGCACCGGCTCGCCCATGCGCGAGTTCCTGCATGTGGACGATCTCGCGGACGCCTGCTTCTTCCTGCTGATGAACTACGACGAGGAGATGTTCGTGAACATCGGCACCGGCGAAGACCTCACCATCAAGGCCCTCGCCGAGATGATCAAGGACATCGTTGGCTATACCGGTGAGCTGAAGTGGAACACGGAGAAACCGGACGGCACACCCCGCAAGCTGATGGATGTTTCACGCCTGCACAACATGGGTTGGAAGCACCGCATCGGATTGCGGGAGGGGATCACGAGCGTGTACGCCGAGTTCGCCAAAAGCGAGATGGCCAAGGCCTGAGCCACGGATACGCACACACAGAAAACCCTCGGGAAGTCCCGGGGGCTTTTCGCGTTCAACCCTCCGTGAAACTTGCAACCCTCGGTCACGCGCAACGGAACGGCGCAGGGCCTGCTGGCGTCACTTCGGGGAAACCCCTTGCGCATGACCATCCGTACGCTCTTCAGCTTCCCTGTTCTGGCCGTAGCTCTCCTGCTGTCCCACCACGCCAACGCCCAAGCCTGGCAATGGGCCCGCGATCTGGGCGGCACCGATGCCGACATCGGGAAGGACGTATGCTTGGACCCGCAGAACAACGTGCACGTGGCTGGTTGGACCATCGGAGAGGTCACCGGGGATTGTGCCACCCTCACGGGCTCCGACGCCACCAGCATCTTTCTGGCGGAATACGACCCCTTCGGTGCCTGTCTCTGGTCCCGTGTGGACGGCGGCCCCGGGGACGATGTGGCCCGCGGCATCGCTACGGACGCCCAAGGCAATACCTTCATTACCGGATCCTATTCGGGCCTCGCCCAGTTCGGCACCGTTACCCTGGGTGTTCAAGGCGATGCCGATGTCTTCGTGGCCAAATACGGGCCGGACGGGGACTTTCTCTGGGTGGCCCATGGTGGTGGGCCCTTCGATGAGCAGGGCTCCGCCGTGGCCACCGACGCCGAAGGCAACGTCTTCGTTTGCGGACGCTACCGCAGCACCTGCACTTTCGGGGCCTTCACCATCGGCACGGTGAACAACAACTTCGACGCCTTCCTCGGCAAGCTCGACGCCGATGGCAACTGGCTCTGGATACGCCGCGCGGGCGACATCGGCGGGGAGGAGGCCAACGCCGTGGCCGTGGATGCGCAGGGTTATGCGTACATCACCGGATGGTACTCCAGCCCCATCGCTGTCTTCAGCTCCCAGCAGGTGAGCCCCGTGGGCGGGGGAGCGGATATCTTCCTGGTCAAGTACACCGGTGACGGTACCTGTCTATGGGTACGCGGTGCGGGCGCTGCGAGCTCGGATCAAGGGAATGCCTTGGCCATCGACAGCCAGGGCTACCCCTACATCAGCGGATGGGTGTCCGGCGATACCGCGCATTTCGGAGGGATCGCTCTGCCACCGGCATACGGGGAGGCCGAGGACATGATCCTCGCCAAGTATGATCCGCTGGGCGAATGCCTCTGGGCCGTGCGTGCTGGCGGTTCCGGCACGGACGTGGCCACGGGTCTCTCCTTTATCCACCGCGATGTGCTTATCGTGAGCGGCCAGTTCACGGATACGGCCGCCATCGGCGGAACCTCCCTGGAGGCCATTGCCGGAACCGACGTGTACACCGCTGGTTACGACACTACCGGTGCCCCTCTCTGGGCATTGCAGGCCGGGGGCAACGGCTACGAACAGGCCGGCAAGGTGGTGGGCACTACGACCGGCGTGGCCTACACCACCGGCAGCTACGCTTCCCAAGCCTCCTTCAGCGGGTGGACCCTTGATGCCGTGGCCGCTTCGGACCTCTACCTGGCCAAGGTGGGCGACATGGCCACGGCCCTTCCGGCAGCCGACATCAGCGCACCGGTGCTCCGGTGGGATCCCGTTGCCGCATTGCTCACGATCACAGTTGCGGATGGGGGCACATTGCCCTCCGGCCACCTCCAAGTCTTCGATTTTGCCGGCCGCCTCTCACGTTCTGCTACCACACATGGCCAGCGCAGTGTTCCGCTAGAGGGGTTGGCTCCCGGCATCTATCGCGTGCGGTTGATCACGCCCATGGGCCCGGCCTTCCTGAGTATTGCGGTGGGACTTTAAGATCCGACCAAAGCCGGGCAAGCACCGCATGGGCCTGCGCGAGGCGATCATGAGCGTGTACGCTGAGTTCGCGAACAGCGAAATGGCGAAGGCCTGAACGACTGCGCTTCTTGCAGAAGGGCGTGTCTCAAATCGCAGGAGCCCCTCTTGAGATCTCGTATTCAGGACGAGCATTCGGATAGGGGTCCGATAACGAAAGCAAAAAGAGAAGGGGCCGACTCGATTTTGAGACGGCCCCCACTCATGACCACTGCTTACCCGTTAAGTGACTATGTGTGATGCGTTCGTTCTATGTTTTATGGCAGTTGTTCCACGCGGATGTTGTTGGGTGTCGTACTGCCCACGTTCACCAGGATGGGATCGCGATCGTTGCCGCTGCCGGTGTACTTCACTTGCCCGTTCAAGTTCACGTCGCGGGTGCTGTAGGTGCTGATCACATTGTTCGGTGTGGTGCTTCCAACGGCGATCAGGATCGGGTCGCGGTCGTTGCCGGATCCCGTGTATTTCACCACACCGTTGAAGGTGACGTCCCCGGCCCAGAGCATCTGCACGGACACCGCTCCGGAGGAGGTTTTCCGCGCATTGGTACCGTAAGTTGCCGTGGCCGTCGTG
>JAGODO010000165.1 GCA_017998165.1 Flavobacteriales bacterium
GGATCCGAGGACGGCGACTTTCTTGATGGTTCTGTTCGTCATCACTTGAAGAGTTCGTCTTGTTCCAATAGTTCGTTGATCTTGCCCATCACGCTGTGGAAGGTGGCAAGCTGGGCAGGGGAAATGTTCTCCCGCACCGCCGTATTGAAGCGGATCACCGTCTCCTTGCTCACGTCACGCTTCTGTTTGCCTTTTGCCGTGAGGTGGATGCGCACGATCCGTTTGTCGCTTTTGTCGGCGACCCGCTTTACCAGGCCCTCGTCCTCCATGGCCTGCAAGGTGCGCACGAGGCTCCTTGGTTCCATACCCATTTTGGGGCCCAGCTTGGTGCTCGGTGTTCCTTCTGGATCGATGCTCAACAGTACGTAGCCGATGCTCATGGTGCCGCCGTGCTTGGCGGCCTCCGCGTTGTAGCGCCGCGCGATGCGATGCCATGCCCAGCGGATCGGGTGGTCGATGGTCTCCTCAGGTCTCATGCTTCTCCGTTCGGTACGAAATGTAAACGGAAACGTTATGCACGCATACAATGGTCCTTGTTTTTCCGGACCGACCCGCAGAAAGCGAAAGTGGTGCGCCGGACGGGCGCACCACTTCAAGAACATGGAACGTGATGTTCAGCGCATGAGGCTCACGTGGCCGTGGAAAGTTTCCTGGTCCACCGTGATGATGTAGTAGTACACTCCGTCCGACGCCTTGTTGCCGCCATCGCGATTCCCGTTCCACATGACCGAGGTACCGGCACTGGCGAAGACCTCTTTGCCCCAGCGGTCGAACACCTGCACCTTGTAGCAGTCGTTCAGGCTTTGGGAGGTGTTCAGTTTGAAGTAGTCGTTCTTCCCATCGCCGTTCGGGGAGAATACGTTGGGGATAGTGAAGTCCACGACATCGTCATAGGGCGCCACGCTGAAGCTCTGCTCGCCCTGGTCCGTGCATCCGTATGCATCGGTCACGGTCAGCTGCAAGGTGCCGCTGCCGTTGAACGGGAGCAGGAACGAAGAGAGCTGGCCGGAATTCAAGGGCTGGCCGTTGTACATCCATTGGGCCGCGGTTCCCTGTGAGGATGAATTCACTGCGGTCGCCTTGATGCCCGTGCAGGTGGTATCCAGGTCCACCGTGAACAGGGCCTGCGGGGGGGGCACGATGTTCACGGCCTGCTGGCTGCTGAAGACGCAATCGCCCACCGTGCTCGTCACCTGCACGTTGCCCACGCCGGGGTCATTCCATTCCACGGTGACGCAGGGTTCATTCGTGGCCGAGGTGACGTTGCCGCCCGTAACGTTCCACGTGAATCCGGTGCCACCGCCGCTTTCGGCGCAATAGGTGCCCACCGACTGTCCGGCGCAGGCGATCTGCGGCCCGGAGATCACGAGCTGTTCCGCTGCGGGGATCACGTCCACGGTGATCGTCGCGGAATAGAGACCGGGCGGGCAGGCCTCGTCGTAGGCCACGACCGTGAAGCTGTAAGGTTCGGGCCGACCTTGTTCGCAGACCGTGGGCCAGCAGAAGGTGGTGACCAATGAACTGTCCGCCATCAGCGCGCCCGTGATCGATGCCGGTGGGTTGAACAGCGTACCATCGAAAATGGTCCCGTTGGCATCCAGGTGTACCGTGTCCCCGTCAGCATCAACGAAAGCCAGGGGGAAGCACAACGTATCACCGGCGTTCACTTGGTAGGCGGTCACCAGCGAACCGCCCGAGGGTGCGGGGGCCTCGTTGTTCGAGCACGGCAGGCTGAGCAACTGCATGTCGCTCTTGATCCGGCCGATGAACTGCCCGTTGCGGTACTCATTCACCTCAACGGCCACCGCCCAGTTGCCGATCATGCCGGCCGAGAATTGTGCTGCCCCCGTGAGGGGATCGATGATGGCGATACCATCCGGGCCGAAGGGCTGCAGCGCGTTATAATCGGTGCTGGCATAGACCACCGGAGCGATGGGCCAATCCAGTACGAACGGGGGTTGGACCACGCCGGCGATGTCCTCCTGTGAATCGTATGGTTCTACAAAGGAGAAGACCAAGGAGTCGCCATCGATGTCCTCGGCGGCGTTGGAGAAGGAGGTGATCTCGTTCATGCAGATGAACGGCACGGGCACTCCGGTGAACGTCGGGGAGGAGTTCACGACGGCAGTAGGGGGTATGAACGAGTAGATACCGAAGCCCGCGTTGCCCGGATCGTTCAGGTTGAGGATGCCCGCGTTGCGCGAATAGCCTTGGAAATAAAGGTGGTAACCACCCAAGCTCGAGGGCACGATCACTTCCCCTTCGAAGAGGCTCTCCTCCACGCACTGCCCGTCACCGATGACGCAGCTGTCCGGGATGTCCGGCGTGATCACACTGAAGGATGTCATATAAACGTCCGCCACGGCGTATTGCTGCTTGTCAGCATCCGGGTTTGCCGGATCCTCCACGTAGACGCCCACGTACAAAGGGTTTCCCGCCCCACCCAGCCACAGTTGCATTTGGGGCCAATTGGAGCTCGGGCCGCAGTTCAGGTACATCCGCATCTTCAGCTTGTAGCGGTACATGCCGCTGCCGGGCACGGTTTCCCCGAGGTACTCATACCCCAGGTCCCCTCCGACCAAGTGTGAGGCGACCGCTTCCTGAAACGCACCTCCGAAGAAGGTGAGGCCGAGTGTCATCAAGAACACCCGCAGGGCTTTCGAGGAGGAGGACTTCAAGGTTTCCATGGACCGTGAAAATAGGTTTCCGGGGGTTCACAAGCTCGACGGCCGATCCGGGCAGGGAGTTGTCCGATGCCGTTCCTTTGTACCAGATATCCGCTCCCATGTACCGCCCGCTTCTGTTTCTCGCCCTCTCCGCACTCGTTCTCGTCTCCTGTAAGAAGGACGACGATGAGGACGAGGCGCCGGTCCCCCGGCTGATCCTGAAGTTCAAATTCGACAGCACCCAGGTGAGGCTGAACAACTTGGGCCAGCCCAGCAGCGTGCCGGCCGGACATGGGTCCCAAAGCCCGGTCTTCAACCGCATGAGCGCCCACTATGTGGAATTCGCTCCAACGGCCACCACCGCACTGGGTAGCGGTGATGTGGTCTACCATGCGCCGGAAACGGATCAGGGTGGGGCAACGGGGATCAACCATGACCTGAGCCAGGAGGTCATCAACGGGGGGGAATTCCTGAACATCCCCATCACCGATCTGTCCCCCGGGACCTATCAGTGGCTCCGCGTCTCCCTGGCCTATCAGAATTACTCTGTGCAGTTGCGCTACGGAAGCCAGAACCTGGTGGGCACGATCGCTTCCTTCATCGGGTACAACACCTACATCGGCTCGTATCTCATCCGGGACAGCGTGGTGACCGTGAACGACGACCGCCTCCAGGGCTATTGGGGGTTCGAGGTGAACGATCTGCCCATTCCCGTGGTAACCGGCCAAGCTCCTGCCGGGGCGACCACGGTCCCCAACCCGCTCAATGCCACGTCCCCGATCCCTGCGGGCTCATGTGTGGTCACCGGTGCTTTCCCTGTGCCGCTGACGATCACCGGAAGCGAGACCTCCGACGTGGTGATCGAGGTCTCACTGAGCACCAATCACAGTTTCGAGTGGACGGAATCCGATGCGGACAACGTGTGGGAACCGAACTTGGGTGAGCAGGTGACGGACATGGGTGTGCGCGGGCTGATCCCGACGGTGCAATAACCCGTACCTCAACTCGCGGGCTGCGGCACGACGGGTTTCCCGTTGAGCCATAGCGTCCAGCCGTTCTCGTACCGGTACCGCACTGCGGAAGCGGGGAGCATGACTTCCGAATGCCCCTGCAGGTCGTCGTATAGTTGAAGGCTGTCCCCGGAGAACGTGAGGTCGAAGATCCCGTTGGCGCCGCTCACGAGGGTACGTGGCGCGATGCTGGTGCGGAACTGGTAGGTGCTGTCATCCACGGTTTTCCAATCGCGCACGGCCACATCGAGAAACCCCAGGCTCTTTATCGTGTTGTCCTTCACCCAGAAGGTCTCCTGCCCCCAGCTCTGGCGCTCACCCATGTTGGCGATGACGACCAGGCCGCCCGCCTTGTCGCCACTGGTGAAGAAGGTCGGCAGCATCGTCTCGCTGTCATATCCCGGCTTTGACCACGCGATGACCTCCGCGCTGCTGTCCGCTTTCGGCCTGTACAGATAGAGGCGGATGCCCTCCTTGTTGTAGTTGTTGTTCTGCGCGGCCATCAGGAACAACCCGTTCCCCAGGTCATAGGTCGTATGCACCAGCAGCGTGTCATGGCGAACGTTGTCGGCGAGGATCGGAAGGTCGAGCCTGGTCCATGCGGGCAGGGGCGCCGTGGGTTGCACGGTTCCTGTGGATGAAGTGTCCGTTGAAGGGCCCGGACCATGGCCGCAACCGATGATCACGAACAGAACGGTGGAAACAAATACACGCATCATGGTAGTGCTGTTACCGAGCCACTGCCTTCGATCCTCGTGCTCACTTCGGGTTTTCCGCGATAGCGGAGGGAGCCACTGCCGGAGAGGGTCGCTTCCAGACCTGATATGACCGTCAGCTCCGCGCTGCCCGAGCCTTCCAAGGTGATCTCGGCTTCATTGGCGGCCAGGCCGAGCGCCCGCAGGTCGCCACTTCCCTGGCCGGTGAGTTCCAGCTCGCGGCACGTTCCGTTGACGCTGACCGAACCGCTGCCTTCGATACGAACTTCCATGAGGCCCTCATGCAGCGTATCGATCGCGATGCTGCCGCTGCCTGTCACCGCAAGGTGCGTCTTGCCCGTGTTGTACACCTGTTCGCTCGTGACGCTGCCCGAGCCTTCGACGATCACACTGTTCAGCATGGGCACCGTTAGGCGCACGATGAACGCCTTGTCGGTCCGGTAGTCCGTCGTGGTGGTCACCACCCACATACCATTGTCGACCTTGGTCTTCAACAGATCGATCAGCTCCGGTTGTGCGGTCACCTCAACGCGCTGGGTGTCTCCGCGTGCCACGATCACATCCATCGAACCCTCGACCGTAATGCCGTTCAGCATGGCGACGGGTACGACCCTGGTGACCGGCTCTCCGGTGCCCTCGACACGGGACAGCCCTGTGCCGCAGGCCGCCACCAACATCATCGCGAACCCGGGCAGCAGCCAGCGCATGCTCACCGGTTAAGATAGACCGTTCCGCTGAACGCCATGTCCTTCACCGTGATCGTGTAGAAGTAGGTGCCGGTCACGCATTCCTCGCCCGCGAAGTTCCGGCCACCCCAGACCAGGTTGCCGCCCAGGCTTTCGAACACCTTCTGCCCCCAACGATTGAAGACCTGCATGTTCGCGCAGGCGCCGAGCACGGCGGCGGGTATTTCGCCCGGACGTTGACCCAGCGTGAACACATCGTTCTTGCCATCGCCGTTCGGCGTGAACACGTTGGGCATGTCGAGGTTCACCACTTCAGAGAAGCTGCTGGCTCCGAAGGTCTGTGTGACCGTTCCCGTGCAACCGAAGCCATCGGTGACGGTGAGCGTCACCACGATATCCTGTCCGTACGGGAAGAAGTGTTGCGGGAATTGTTCGGTACTCGTGGTACCGTCGCCGAAATCCCACAGCCATTGGGAAGCGCCGGAGCTCTGGTCGGTGAAGAAGGCGCGGAGTTCTTCGCAGCTGGGTTCCAGTCGCACGGTGAAACCCGCTTCGGCAACGCCTTGCAGGGTGACGAGCACGACGTCCTGGCTGGTGCAGGTGTCGCTCGTGACCGTAACGATGTAGAGCGTGGTCGCGTCGGGCGTCGCCACAGGATTCAACGCCGTGGCGTCATCCAGTCCTGTGGAAGGCGACCAAAGCACCGATGTGCCCGGGATCGCCGTGGGGTTCCCACCCAAGGTCACTTGCTGACCTTGGCAAATGCTCTGATCGACCCCGGCATCAGCAGGAGGATCGGTATTCACGTCAATGAAAACGGCGTCGTTTGCGGTACAGCCATTCCCATCCGTGATCGTGAGCGTGTAGGTGGTCGGCGTGAGGGGTGAAGCCAGGGGCTCGAATGCATTGGGGTCATTCAGGTCCGCAGCCGGGCTCCAAGTCGGTGTGCCGCCACCGCCGCCATGGAGTTGCACCTCGAAACCTGGACACAGGTAGGCATCCGTGCCCGCATCGGCGTTCGGAAGACCCAACACGGCCACCGCCACCTCATCCGTGCTCGAACACTGGTTGGCATCGGTCAGGGTTACCGTATAGGTCGTGGTGGCGGACGGGGAGGCGAGCGGGTTGGCGATATCCGTCGCGTTAAGACCGCTGGCGGGCGACCAACTGAACTGGCCGCTTCCGCTGGCGTTCAACTGCACGCTTCCTCCTTGGCAGAAGGCGGTATCGGCCCCCGCGTTGAGGGCCGGCAGCGGGTTCACTGTCACGATCACGCTATCAACCGCGGAGCATGTGTTCCCGTCCGTTACGAGAACCGTATACGTCGTGGTGGATGACGGTTGTGCGTTCGGGTTCGCGGCGTTCACATCGTCAAGTCCGGTGGAGGGCGTCCAAGTGAACGTGCTGCCAGTGGGACCAGTCGGCGAACCACCGATCGGTGTGCCACCACCGGCGCAAACGGACGCGTTCGCTCCCGCATCCACCGCGGGCAACTGGTTCACCGTGAGCAGGACGGTGCCTGTGCCCGTGCATCCGCCCGCATCGGTCACAGTAAGCGTATAGGTCGTGGTGGTGGTCGGGAAGAACAACGGATCCCCGATCGCCGGATCGTTGAGACCCGTGCTCGGCGACCAGGCCCAGCTCACATTGCCCGTATTCGAGAGTTGCGTGGTGTCACCGGCGCAGATCTCGTTGTCTCCCATGATCGCCGTATTCGGAACGATCTCCGTGATGGTCAGTGTCGCGCTCGTATCAGCGCAACCGCCCGTTCCCGTCACGTTGAACGTCCATGCGCCACCGATGTCCGAAGCGGGATCGTACGTTTCGCTGTGGGCGACCCCGCCGGGATCCAACCACGCACCGCTGGCGTCCGGTGTGCCACCGAGCGAATCGGTCATGACGAAGGCGACCCCGCTCGCGCACAACGTGGCCGAAGCATCACTGCCCGGGTCGGGAGCGGTGGTGACCGCCACAGTGATGTCCGCTTGGTCCGCCGGGCATGGCCCGATCCCCTGAAGCGAGTAGGTGAAGACCGTCCCGGTCGTGGTGGCCGGATCAAAAATGCCATTGAAGACCTGGTTGTTCTCATCGGTCCAGCTACCCCCCGTATCCGGTGTTCCGCCGAGTGCGGCGAAGAGGTCCGCCGGACCGCTGTTGGAACAGATCGGGAGCGTCGCATCCTCTCCGGCATCCGGCGTTTGCACCTCGTTTACCGTGACGATGGCGGTTGCTGCCGCGCACGGGGCATCGCCGGCCACGGTGTACACGTAGTCCCCGGGCGCATTTGTTCCAGGAAGGTAGTTGCCATCGGAGGTCGTACTACCGGGTCCGGTCCAGATCCCGTCGGGTTCCGGTGATCCGCCAAGGAGGTCGAAGAGCGCGAATCCAGGACTCGTCGAACACACGGTGGTGCTTCCGTTCGTTCCCGCGTTCGGTGGTGTGCTCACCGTAACGGTCATCTGGTCGTTGTCACTGCACGTTACGCTGTCGGTCAGCGTCAGCGTGTACGTTGTGGTCACGGAAGGGAAGGCGAACGGGTTGGTCGCGTTCGCGTCGCTCAACGTGCCCGCAGGAGACCAGCTGTAGGTTCCTGGCCCGCTCGCTT
>JAGODO010000166.1 GCA_017998165.1 Flavobacteriales bacterium
GTCGTCACCCACTTCAGGGAACAAAGGACCTGTTCCGTTCCGGACCAGCCAGTACGGCAGACCGCTGTGCAGGTCCATCCGCTCCGGATGTTCAGCGGTGTCAGTGTCGGGGGCCTCTCCGCGCAGAAGGCCAGCCAATCTGGTGATCACGTTCATGCGACCAGCAACAAGGCGATCAAGGCGGAAAGACCGACCGTTGCGGCCAGTGTTGCGGTGTCGACCGCGTGCGGTGTCCGCATCAAAGTGAGCATGGCGGCCCTCATGTGGTGCGTGCAGGATAGGGCGTCTCATCCGCGCGGTAGCGTCGTGAACGGATGCGGTTCAACACCGAGCGCTCGCGATAGCGTTTCGTAGCGGGCACTGTTGGAGTTTGATACGAGGTGGTCATCTTGTCCGGGGAAGTGTTGCGGTGGAAGAGCCAATGGACGTGCCGAATGCGAAAGGGCCGTCCCGAAAGAGACGGCCCCTTCATTGATCAAGGGAAGTTCACTTCTTCCGTCCGGGTGCTTTCATCGGCTTCGGGTCTGCCTTGCGGGCCGGTGCCTTTTTCACGCGCGTGGCCGTTCCATCGTCGTTGTCCTCATCCTCCTCTGCGCTGTCCGGAGCCCCTTCTTCACCGGCGGCGTTGATGGAGGATCCGGCCAGATCGCTCAGCTTCTCGTCGGCGGCCTTCTCTTGCTCCAGGTTTTCACTGAGCAGTGAAGCGACATCATCGAGCCCGAGCTGCTCGGCCCAGGCCACCATGCTGCCATAACTCGCGATCTCATAGTGCTCCACTTTTTGCGCGGCACCAACGAGCGCGGCGTCCAGCGCGCTATCGCCTTTGAACTCGTCCATGATCCCGCTCGCCTCCTCCAGGATGCCGTCGATAGCATCACACTTCTTTCCCTTAACGGGCATGTCCAGTGCTGCGAAGACCTCTTCCAAGCGGGTGACCTGCTCCGTCGTTTCAGCGTGGTGCGCGGTGAAGGCTTCGCTCAGATCGCTGTCCTCTGCGGTTTTCGCCATTTTCTTCAACGCGGGAAGCAGCTTCTTCTCCGCGTAGTAGATGTCTGCCACCTGATCCTCCAGTAGTTTGCGCAGACCGGTGCTCTCGTTCTTCTTCTTGGCCATGATCGTTGTGTTTTGTGGGTTGTTCGCGGCGGATGCGAAGGGCACGCCCTGAAGACGGTTTCCGCGCATAGCCGCGCTGGGCCCATGGTGCGTGATGTTGACCCCGGTGGGCTGCCGATGAAGGATGGGGAATTATGCCCCTCTTCCCCTTCACGATCGCGCATCGATCGCCACACCGCTTTGCACAAGGAGGTATATGAAAGCGACCACCCCGGCACCGCTGATAAGCGGGCCGGGGTGTATCGCGTGGTCGGGCGAGAACGCCGACTCTAGTTACCGCTGTTGGCGGCGCTCCGTGCGTGTGTCGCCATCTCGTTGGCGGAGTCCTTCACCTTCTCTTTCGCTGAATTCGCGGTGCGCCTGGCCTTGTCGGCGAGGTCGCCGGCCTCGCCTTTCAGATCCTCGATGAGATCACTGCCCTCTTCGATCATTTCGGCGAGCCGATCCTTGAGGTCGCTGGTCTTGCGAGCGAGTTTCTTGCGGGTCTCCGCGCCTGAAGCGGGAGCGAGAAGGACGCCCAGTGCCGCGCCTGCGGCGAGAGCGGTGAGCGCGATAGCGATGGTGCTGCGGGTTGACATGGTCTTCGTTGTTGAATGGTTGTGCCCCGTATCCCAACCGCCATGCCATCGGGTTTGTGGACGCTGAACGGGCAAGCGCGCGAGGAGCAACGGGGAAGGCGCGCCCCTTTTCCCATACAACATGCGCTCAGGATGCACACTGCTGAACCGTCGCAGAAACGCACTGGCACCGTACGTGTTCGAGCTTTGTTCATGAGGTGCGATCGGCCTGACTGTCCGCTCTCGGGGCGCAACTCTGGGCGAACTCGGGAAAGAGCGACGCTCATCGGATCGGAAGCGCGGTCTGTTCCTGCTGTGGTTGTTCGCTGTCCTTTGCGCAGCCATGCACATCTTGTTATTCGACAATGTTGCGGGTATCGGGTCGCGGCCATCCGTGAACACTCCTGCTGGAACAACGCACGAGAACTGATCGGGTTTCCTCCTGGCCATCCTGCGCCCAGCGGTGCGTGTTCTCCCCGATCGGGGAGAACATTCCACACGCGTACCCGATAGCAGGCTGGATTTCGTGCCCGGCGGCTTCCGGCAACGGAATTGTTCTGTAGGAATGAACACGTTCTCATGTCCCGACACACCACCACCGAGCCTGTTGATGCTGAACCGGGCACCCGCGAGGGCGGCGATTTGGATTTCAGCACATTCCTGAGCGGTACCGCCAGGGATGTGAAGGGTTATGTAACTGCTCAGAAGCGCTATCTCGAACTGCACTTCAGCGAACGGGCGGGGGTGCTGTTCAGCAGACTGCTCGCCAATGTGGTGCTCTGCGTGGCTGTCGGTTTCGCGCTCTTGTTCCTCAATGTGGCGCTCGCGCTGTACTTGGGAGAAGTGCTCAAGTCCGCGCCGTTGGGCTTCGTGCTCGTGGCGGCACTCTATCTCTTGTTGCTCGGGGCTTTCCGCTTGTGGTGGACCAACGGCGGCCGCGATGGCTTCGTACTCGATCGCATCAACGACTTCACCGATACAGATGATGTACAAAAGCCTTGAATCGTTCCACGCCGACAAGCGTGCAGCGCGAGTGGACCGGGACCGGTATACCGATTCGCTCTCCACCCGTTGGGCGCGCTTGCAAGACCCCGGCACACGCGGAGTCCTGTTGAGGGACGCCGTGGGCGACGTGCTCCGCAACTGGAAGCCGTACAGGAGCATTCATGACCTCTTGCATGGCCGTGTTTCCGGGGACATGGTCTCCTCTCTCGGCCTGGCTGCGGCCGGGCTGCACCGAAGCTGGACAAAGCGCCTGCTATATAGTGGGCTCAGCCTCCTTCTCGGTAAAGCGATGGGGCGCAACGGTGTGCCTGAAGGACCCGGCATGTTGATGTCTGTGGCCAACGGTATCAAGGCGGTCGTGAAGCACATGCGGGAACGCCGCGCGCGGAAGATGGCAGGTGAAAAGGAGCTCCACGAACAGGACTGACCGGTCGATCAGCGTGTCGGGTCTTTGGACCGTAGCCATCGCAATCCCTTGTCTACGCCAGGGGGCCGCTGGCTGATGCGTTGCGCGAGGATCACACGGAAGTTGCCCACATCCCAGGCGAAACGATCCTGCACACGCAAGAAGCAGCCCACCAGTTCCTGGTTGAAAAGGACGCCCGCATAGTATCGGGCGCTGTTGTATCCTACCGCTGCGCGGAACTGCACATGCCAGCCGGGCCCGATGTCGGTGATGCGTTGCTCGCCCTCCGAGGTAGGCACCCGCAACCGCTGCAAGCATAGTCCGGCACCTCCGGCACCGCTCACGGTGATGAACCAGTGCCGCTTGTACACATGGGTGAACGCATAGCCCGCCATCGGACCGATGTCCGCGATGATCCCTTGGCGGATCGCGGAAGAGGCGTTGAACCGCTCGCCGATACGCTCTGGAATGATGGATGAATCCGCCTTCAATACGTAGCAGGTCGCATATCCGCCGTAGAGCCAACTGCCTGCGGAACGCAATTGCCATGCATCCTGGTTGAAGGCTGCGCGATAGCTGAAGCGCTCGTGGTCATGGATGCGGAGCGAACTGAGCCCGATATTGAATTGTCGCAGGTCGGCGCGGTAGGGATAAAGTGTTGGCTGCTCCCAGTCCAATTGCGCCTGGTCGTGCGACGTGATGTGGTAGCCCCGGTAGGACTGGAGAAACAAGTTGGATGCTTGGCGTACGGTATAGAGGTTCGCTTGTGCATCAATGAAACGCGTGCGGCCGCGCGCGTCATTGTCGTTGTTCACGAAGGGGGCGGGCAGGCCGATGTTCAGGGTGAGCCGCCGATAGCTGACGCCGATGCCGAGGTTCAGGCGGCCATTGGGCCGGTAGCGCAGGTCTTCGTATCCCGGCAGCGCCCGCAGCAGCAAGCTGTTGAATTTATTGCTGGCGTAGATCCGTACGGTGGGCCGCTGGGAGTAGTCGCGCACGAACGCGGTGTCCCAGACAAGCGGTTTCCGATCGCGTTGCGCAACGACACACGAACCGATGACGAGCGCACCGATGATGAGGACCAGCCGCGTGGACACGGAAGTTCGCGGCGTTGCCATTCCATGCAGGAAGGCACGAGCCGTGCCGGACGGGCCACGCACAGGTCGCCGGACACCCCGGGGAATCCGTTCCCCATGTGCCTCGTGCATCGGGTGCCCTGGACGTGTTCCCGCCTGATACCGCCATGATCGCGATGTGGCACAGGATCGCCTATGTGCGTGGCACCACCGAAGCACTATCCATGGACCCTGTGAACGAACAGCCTCTCGGCGCCCCACCCGCACGCCCCACCTGGCATGGCCGGGTCTGGTCCAATGTGAAGCAGGCCGCGAAGGAGTTCGTGGCCAACGACCCGATGTCGCAGGCTGCCACGATCGCGTACTACACCATCTTCTCGCTGCCCGCCGTCATGATCATCACAGTGATGGTCGCAGCCTACTTCTACGATGAGGGTGTGGTGCGTGACGCACTGATCAACCAGGCCGGCGGACTTATCGGCTACGGCACAGCGGACGACCTGCGCGGCATGCTGGAGAACGCGCGTGTGACGGAAACGCGGTTCTTCGCGAAACTCATTGGCCTTGTGGCGCTGGCGGTGAGCGCCAGCGCGGTTTTCGCCAGCCTGCAAGCGGCGCTGAACCATGTGTGGCAGGTCAAAGCGGAACCCGGTCGGGCGATCCTGCGCTATCTGACCACCAGGCTCATATCGTTGGCACTGGTGGCGAGTTTCGGTTTCCTTATGCTCGTCTCGCTGGTGCTCGATACAGCCTTGGTGGCCTTCTCCGAGCGGCTCGGCCGATGGTTGTCCGGTTCGGCCACGTTGCTCATCACCGGACTGAATGTCGGGCTCTCCTTCGGCATCATTACGCTGGTCTTCGCGATGATCTTCCGCGTGCTGCCGGACGCGCGCATCCGCTGGAAGGATGTGTGGCCCGGAGCGTTCATCACCGCGCTCCTCTTCTCGCTCGGCAAGTACCTCATCAGCACGTACATCGCGTTGTCCAATGTGGGGGATGCGTACGGTGCGGCCGGAGCAGTGATCATCATTCTCGTTTGGGTCTACTACTCAACGGTGATCATGCTCTTCGGTGCCCACTACACGCATGTGGATGCACGTGCGCACGGCCAGGGGGTCGTGCCTTCCTCTCACGCGGCGGTGGACAGGGAAGCGCAGCGTGCGGCGACGGTGGCGCTGGAGAAGAAGCCCACCTCATAGGTCACGGCCATGCGCAAGCGCCGGATGCCGATCGCGCCCGCAGTGGTGCTGGTCATCCTGGCATGCGCCCCTGTCAGGTCGCTCGCGCAAGTGGACACCGACAGCGCGGCGATATATGACCGCATCCACCGGTTCGCCGAACGACGGAAGGTGACACGGTGGTTGTACGACGCGGTCTTTGTGGAGCCTCCGGATACGGTCGAGCGCAAAGAGCCCGGATCACCCAGGGTGGTCCGTGACCCGAATAGACGGTTCAAAGGGATCCCGATCCGGCGCATCGATGTGCGTGTGCTCGATCCGTTCGGCGGGAATGTGGACGACACGTCCGCAGTGAGCCGGAACCGGTTGGAGCGCTGGGGCAATGCCCTGCATATGCGCACGCGGGAGCGCGTGGTGCGTGGACGACTGCTGTTCGCCGAAGGAGACCGCCTGGATCCGTTGAGGCTTTCGGAATCCGAACGCGTGCTACGCTCGACACCGATGGTGAATGACGCGCGCGTACGCGCACATTCCGTGAAGGACAGGAAGGACTCGGTGGATGTGGTGGTGCTCGTTCAGGACCGTTGGACACTGGATGGCGGCATCGGTGGCGACCAGACGAGCGTGAGCGCCAACGTGGTGGAGCGCAACCTGCTCGGCACGGGCCAGGAGTTCACGCAAACGTTCGATCACGACCTGGACGCGCAACGTTCGGCTTGGAGCGGGACGCATCGTGTCTACGCCATCGGGAGCACGTTCATCGGATCGACGGCAGGATATGCGCTTCAGCCGGCGCAGGACGATGTGTCGTTCTCTTTGGAACGCCCGTTCTATTCGCCGGTGGCGCGTTGGGCGGGCAGTGCGGCCGTCGGCCACAGTCGGCTCCGGGCACAATTGGACACCTCGAGTACCGGAGCACCATTTGTTCCGGTCGCGAACCGGTTCCTGGTCGATGGATGGTTCGGCTGGAACCTGAGTCCGAACAACCTGGGCAAGGCGTCTGACGGGATGCGCGAGCGGGTGGTGGCGGCACGCTTCGCCGACACATGGTTCGTTCGTCGCTTGACCGGATCCCCGTGGGATACCACGTATGTCGGTTCCCGGCTCGCGCTGGTGTCCTTCAGCCTAGGCGCTCGACGCTACACGAAGGACGGATACCTCTACCGGTTCGGACAGACAGAAGACGTCGTGGAGGGGGTGCTGTGGACGACCACGACGGGTCTGCGATGGCCGGAACGAGAACGCGCCGCGCTGTACATCGGCACCTCGTTCACTCGGGCGGCCTACATGGGCTTCGGTGATCACCTTTCGGTGCGTGTCGCGGTCGGCGGCATGGCCGGTCTCGGATCCATACGGGATGGTCTGGCGCTGTTGGACCTGGATCTTTTCAGCAGGACGTTTCCCATGGGTCGGTGGCGCTTACGGCAGTTCGTGCGCGGTATCGCGGTGCGTTCCATCGGGACCACGACGACCTATTCGGTCACCATCCCCAGCGATCAGCTCGTCGGGTTCAGCCGCCCGGTATGGACCGGTGCATCGAAGTTCCTGTTGCGCACAGAGACCGTTGCGTATGCGCCTTGGAGTTTGCTGGGCTTCCGTTTCGCGCCCGTATTTTCCATGGGCATCGGCACGGTCACCGGGCCTGGCGTACGGCCGCTCGAAGGAACGTTGCAACCCGCTTTCGGCCTCGGTGTGCTGTTCCGCAATGAACGGCTGCTCATCCGCGGATTCCAAGTGTCGTTCGCGTTCTATCCAACCGTCTTCAACGATACGGACATGTGGCAATGGGATGCGCTGAGGAGTCTCGGACTCCGCACCGCCGATCTCGCCCCTTCGCGACCGGAGGTGATCACGGCCCCGTGATCAGCGCTTTTCCAGGAAACCCGGAAGCACCACCTTCTTGGACCCTTCCCGCAAGTTGATCCAGAGGTAGTTGAACATGGACCGGTCCCGACGACGGGACAAGGTGTACAACTCATCCGTTTCAGCGAGATCCCCTTCCGCCTTGTCGTTCGGGATGATAGCGTTCATCAACACGCTCAGTGGTCTGGTGCGTGCGCCTTCGGTCGCCTCATCGCCTTGTACCATGCGGAGATCATGGTAGGCGAGCCGCACCTTGCCACGCGATACCCGGTCATCAGCGCTGAGCCGCATCACAACGGTATCGAGTGTGCCGCTCATGGCCTGAATGTCCGCCAATGGACCGAACGCGACATTGAGGTCCCGGAAGGGCATGGTCCCGATACGTGCCACCACGTCGAAATGATCCGTGGTGTCCTGCACGCGTGTAGTCAAGGTGAAGTCGACCGGCGCGCTCACGAAGGCC
>JAGODO010000167.1 GCA_017998165.1 Flavobacteriales bacterium
GCTTATGCCAGCGCGCCTGAGGACATCACGGGTCCACAGGGTTCCGCGACAGTGCCGGTCATCTCCCTCGGGAAGGTCCACAAGGTCAAGGTCCATGTCGGTGGCACGGACCAGTACTTCATCATCGATTCGGGGGCGGAGGATTGTATCATCTCTGAAGCCTTCCTGAAGGAACTCCAGGCAGCGGGGGCGGTCGATACCACGGAACACTTGACCCCGCGGGAATATCTGATGGCTGATGGAAGTCGTGCGACATACCAGCGCCATGTCCTCAATGGGGTTGAGGTCGGACCGTTCAAGGCGGACCGGGTCGTGGCCGCCAGCATCGATCAGAACATCCAATACCTTCTTGGAAAGTCATTCCTGAACAAGTTCAAGGAATGGCGGATCGATGAAGAAGGCAAGACGATCACGTTGCGCCGTTGACCGGCCCGTTGTCTGGAGATAGCGATGCGG
Source organism: Flavobacteriales bacterium (assembly GCA_017998165.1). GTDB lineage: Bacteria > Bacteroidota > Bacteroidia > Flavobacteriales_F > PHOS-HE28 > PHOS-HE28. The sequence goes on from JAGODO010000167.1 coordinate 457, forward strand.
TAATTTTCAAAGGTCCGATCTACCTTCGAGCGCATGACACCACGCTACATCCTGGCTTTTGTCCTCGGAGGATCCGGTCTCCAGCTCACCGCACAGAACGACAAGCCTTCGCTCGACCTGTTGAAACGATACATGGTGGGCAGTTACTCCAGCACCGCCCAGCACGCACGGGACACGAGCTATCTCAACATCGAGCTGGAGATGGCGCGCATCTGGCTTAAGGAGACCGACGGCATCTGGCTCTACGTGGAACAGGCTGCGGCCAACAAGAAGGACAAGCCCTATCGCCAGCGCATATACCACCTCACGCAGCGCGATGATTCCACGTTCGTGAGCGCGGTGTGCGACCTGGACAGCATGCACTTGTTCACGGGGGCGTACAAGGACATCGCGCGTTTCGCCGCGCTGAAACCGGTGGATGCTCAGCCCCTGCCCGGATGCGCGCTGTTGTTGCACTGGCGCAAAGGCCATTTCATCGGCAGCACGGACGGGAAGGCTTGCAAGAACGCTTGGGGCAAGGCCAGCTATGCCTCCAGCGAAGTGGACATCGGGCCCGATGGTCTGGTAAGCTGGGACCGTGGTTACGACGACACCGGCACGCAGGTGTGGGGCGCTGAAAAGGGCGGCTACGAATTCGTGAGGAGGAAGCCGGTGAGAGCGGTGGTGCCCACGACCGACAACTGACCTACATCACCGAGGCCTTCGGGAGCTTTCGGCGCTTATCGCTGAACGCACCGATGTACTGGAGGGTGAGCTCCATGCCGCCCCGGTAGCGGTTCGCGTTGCGAAGACCGGAAACGGTCACATCATAGCTCACGCCGATGGTCAGCATCCGCTTGTATTCGATCTGCATCATGGGTACCACGGCGTCGTTCCACCTGTAGAAGGCGCCGATATAGAACGAGGAGGACGTTTTGTCCGTGGTATAGCGGCTGTCCACTCCTACCCGCCTGTGCAGCAGTCCACCAAGCACCACTTCGCGAGAACCTCCTTGCTGGCTTCCATAGAACTTGGGCAGATACACCCAGCGTTTGGTCGTGATGCGCGTTGCCGCATGCATATTGAACCGGCGGAGCAACCGGTCGTCATCGGTACTGAACAAAGTGACCGAGGGCTGGTTCAGGTGGTAGACCGAAGCGCCAGCGGTCCACTGGATGTCCTTGCTCTCCCACTGCTGCCATGCGACACCGGCAGCGAAGTCGACGAACGCACTGGACGTACTGGCGATATTCTCGCCGGTCGGGCGCGACGGGTCGAAGCCGCTGCCGTCATACTGGGCGTCCCACCGCATCCCGTCAAGCACCGCGCTGCGTTGGCCGTACCCTCCCTGTATCGCAAAAGCAAGTACCGCGTCATCCGTGGAACGCATGCCGTAAGCGATGCTGATGTTCGCCTGCTGATCGCCGAATCCTCCCTTTCCCGCTTTATCGCTGTAGGCGTTTCCGCCGATGCCGATGTAGCGGCCTTTCATCTTGCCGCGCAGGATGGGGGTATCGTAGCTGAAGGCGAACGTGCGGAACGGCGCGCCAAGGCTCTGCCACTGGGAGCGATGGATGAGCGCGAACCGCTGATCGGTCTCGATGGCCCCCGTAAGCGCCGGATTCAACGTAAGCGGCGAATTGTAGAACTGGGAGAAGTGGACATCCTGCGCTAGCACGCGCGAGGCCAGCAGCGCGAATGCGGCCATGAGCTTCGAGCTTCGGGCCACAAGCTTGAACCAGGTCAAGCTTGTGGCTCGCGGCTCGCGGCTCGAAGCTGTGAGTTGAGTTCTCATCGCACAAGGGTTACGTCGCCGTTCATTTCGATCGTCCTGCCGCTCACCATGCTGGCGACCAACGTGTACACGTACACACCTGAGGGCGATGGGCCGCTCTGGGATGTACCGTCCCAGCCCACATCGTTCTTGCCCGCGGAGAAGACCACTCCTCCCCAGCGATCGTACACGCGGAAGTCCATGCTCGCGATGCCGCCGCCCCGGACGAACAATGCGTCGTTGCTGCCGTCGCCGTTCGGGCTGAAGATGTCCGGGATGAAGATCTCGGTACTCGGTTCGATGCAGACCTCCAACGCAAAGGAGTCCGTACACCCACCGATGTTGTACACGATGAGTTGCACCGGATAGCTACCGGCCTGTCCGTAGTCGAACCGCGGATCCTCACCGTAGGTGTATGGTACGGTCATCGTATCGATGGTCCACGTACCGCCCACCGCATTGTTGCTGAGGTCGATGAAGGTCACGTCGCTGTGTTCGAATGGGATGCATGGCTCGCTCGGGTTCACGCTGAACAAGGCGGTGAGCGCGGGCCAGCTCGGGATCTGCACGAGCGTGTCCTGCTCGCAGCCCGTGCCTTCGTTCACCACATGCACGGTGAGCAGTTCGCCGGCGGAGGCCTCGTAAGGCGCGCCTGATTGTCCCCCATTGCCATCCCAGGTGAAACTGTAGCTGCCGGGCTGCGGGACCGTGCCGATGACGAAGCCGGGCGCACCGTAGCACAACGTATCACTGAAGCCGAACTCCGGTGTGTACAACGGATGGACGATCAGCGTCACACTGTCGATCACCGGATCAGAGCAACCATCGGTGGTCATCACCGTGTAGGTGTCCGTGGAATCAGGGATCACCGATTGTTGCGCGATGGGAAAGAGGCCATGGTCCCATTGGAAGGTGAGCAAGGCGCCCGGCATCCCGCCGTTCGGAACGACCTCCAGCACGGAGCCGCCACCATCGCAGATCGGATTCTGTGAGACGAGGAATTCCGTGGTCAGCGCGGAGTGGTTGGTGAAGACCAGTGTATCGCTGCTGAAGCACGCGCCGAAGCCCACGGAGTAGACCAGCGTGTACGTACCGGTCCCGATACTCTTCGGGTTGAAAATGGTGTCGCTCAACCCGGTGAACTGGCCACCCGGGGGCTGCAACCCGATGTACACGAGGACGTCATTTCCGCAGTACACTTCATCCACTCCCGAGATCTGCGCTTCCTGGAACGGGTGGATGGTGATGGTGAGCGAATCGCCGCACCCGGCCGGTGCGTCGAAGTGGATCACGTGCGCGCCCGGCCCGGCCGCACTTGGGCTGAATACGCCGCTCTCATCATCCACGATGCCGTCACCGGTCCATGTTCCACCGGGGGGGACCGAGGCGATAAGGAAAGGCCCGGTCGCGCCACAGAGATCCATGTCGGGCACGTTGAGGGACGTTGGATGCACGATGGCGATCAGGGAATCACCGCAGGTGTTCGCATCGAAACGCAGCACGTGCAAGCCGATGCCAGCGCCTGATGGATCGAAGAACCAGTCGCCATCCACGTTCTGGCTGACGCCTGTACCGCTCCACATCCCGTCCCACGGGGTGCGGCCAGTGGTGTTCTCATCCAGGATCAGCGGCTCGTCACCCGCGCAGAAGAACAAGGTGTCATCATCCACCTCGGTCCAGCCGACGAGGATGCCGATGGTGTCGATGCACCCGTTCGTGGCGGTGTACGTCAGTTCATCCCAGCCATTCCCTGCTTGCACGGGGTTGTACGTTCCCGCCGACGGGTCCACGATCCCGCTGCCGTTCCAGATACCACCGGCAGGGATCGCGGCAGGGTCGAGCGTGGTGGTTCCTTGGGCAGGGCAATCGCTACGGTCATCGCCGATGTCCACCGGTTTCACGTGGATGGTGAACTCCATGTCGCAACCGTTCATCTCGTAAAGCAGGGTGTGTGTTCCGCCCTCCGCCTCATCGGGATCGAACGTGCCCATGATGGTGTCCGTAATGCCTGGACCGCTCCATCGACCGCCGAAGGGCGATACCACGATGTCGAAGGGCCACACGCTTTGACAAACCGTATCGAGCTGGGCCTGCCCGACGATATCATCCACATTGATGCGGATGGTGTCCGAGCAACTTCCCGCCGAGTAGGTGACGATGTAGGAGCCGATCGCGCTCGGGTCGAACAATCCGTCCGGCTGGATGAACGGTCCGCTCCACGTGCCACCTTGGGGCGTGTATCCTTCCTGGTAGAACGGTGCGGTCCCGGGGCAGGCCGCCTGTGGAAGTCCCGCATCCATGCTGTCCACGGCGATCACGATGCTGTCCGCGCAGCCCCCCGGGCCGAGGTAGTACAAGGTGTGGATCCCAGGCCCCGCCGTGTCCGGGTCGAAGGTGCCTGCGAGCGTATCGAGGATGCCCGGACCGCTCCATGCACCACCCGGGGGGGTGGCGAGCAGGTCGAACGCTTCGAGCGACTGGCATACGGTCATCGCGGTATTGGAGATCTGCGGGTCAAGTACCACGATGGTGATATCATCGGTGGCCGTAGCGCCTGTGCCGTTCTCCGTCACCGTCACGCTGTACGTGGTGGTCGTTGCCGGACAACCATTGACGATCTGCGAGCTCGGTAGACCGTTCGACCAGGCATAGGTATAGCTCAAACATCCGTTCACATCCGCCGTGAGCTCAGCGCACGATCCCGCGCAGATGGTGTCGTTGTCGGTCAGGATCTCTACGCTGATCGGACAGGTGGTCACCTGTGTTGTTGCCGTAAGGATGAAGGTCCACAGGCTGTCGCATGCATCCGGCAGCATGCATCGGAAGGTGACGATGTACGGGCAGTTCCGCTCAAAGACCGGATCGACCGCAAGCGCGATCTGGGAAGCATCACCACCGGCGCACATCGGGTTGATACCTGTAATGGTCGGTTCACCTTGACCGCTGATGGTGAAGGCGTCGGCGTACAATGAATCGCACGGCAATGGAAAAGAAAGGGCGATGTTGACCGCCGGGCCGCCACAGCCCGGTGCGGCCGGAATGGTCATTACCGGCGGCACAGGGGGTGCGACCACGCTCGTCCAACGGGCTTCGAAGCCGCAATAGGCCACGTTCGCATCGCTCACGAAATGGACGGTGAGCTGCCCGCTGTAAGCCGTGATCGACGGTGGGGCCATGATGCCCGAATAGGCGGGCCCGATCTGCGGAGAAGCGATGCTCGGTCCATCGTGGAAGGTCAGGAAGTCGTAACCCTGCTCCAGGCAGAATTCGTCCTCGAAAACGAGTGTGATCGTGCTGCCCGTATTGATGGTGAACGTGAAGTCCTCATTGTTGCTGTAGAGCATCTCTCCGGGACCCAGCTCGCTGTCCAACAGGATGCCCTTGCAGATGGTGACGACCGTGTCGTTCATGTTGAACTCCTGCAACAACTGCCCGCGCGCACCGAGGAGGGCCGAGCAGGCGCAGAGCGCGAGGAGCGTTCGCAGGGTCCGCATCGATCAGAGGCTGTCGTTGGTGATGGTGATCATCCCCGTGGTGAACTCGTTGCTGCGGTTGCCCGAGCGATCAACGATGTACATCGTGTAGGAGGTCTCTTCCTGTCCACTATTGCCGAGCAGGAAGAGCGCGTTCAGTTCCACATCCAACTCACCCTGGATCGGCACCTCCGCGTCTTCCGGCGCGAGCGGCGGGATGTGGTAGCCGTCGGTGCCTTCGAGGCGAGCATCCTTCACCCACAATGTGTAATTGTCCGGGTCTTCTTGACCCAGGTCACCGTCACCGTCCTTGTAGGAGAAGCGCACCGTGACGTGTTCGTCGAACTCATGCACGCTCTGTGTGCTCATGCTCACGAAGGCGATCTCCGGAGCGCTGGGCATCACCTCTTCCTTCTTGCAACCGGCAAGCAGGAAGGCTATGGTGGCGAGTGTCAGGATCCGCTTCATGGGGTGATCTTCAGGGTGAAGTAGTCCACCATCGGAGAGCCGGTGCCGTCATTGGGCACTTCGGTCGGGCCGTCGTGGTCGCCGTCATCGACATATGCACGGACGAACAGCTGCGTTCCGCTCGCATAGCCCGACAGGTCGATCGAGGTCTTGTGTGTGAACGTCGTGTTCGAGCCGCTGAACTCCGGGCCGCTCATCGTGGCGCCGGTGGTGAGGTCGAGTTCGGGTACCGTTGCGAAGCCCAGCACTGATGTGGCGATCTTCACCTTGTTGTAGGCCAGGTCGTTCGTGGCGGTCTCGTCATCGCTGAGCGCGAACCAGAGGTCCACGATGGCAGCGGCTACTTCGATCGGCTGCACGCCTTCGCCCTCTCCGCGCGGGTATGGGTTGCTCGTGTTGCCCGCGGGCAGGACAAGGAACCCAGCGACCTGCGGCTCCAGATTGCCGAGGCTCGGCGGCTGGCCGAACATGTTCGGTGCGCCGTTCTGGATCCACGAAGCGATCGCATTGAGGTAGAGCTGCTCGTTCTGCGACCAGTCCGGGCCGTCGGTCTCCAGCGGCATGATGCCGCTCGTGTTCGGGACGAATGTTGTCAGCCGCTCGTGCAGGAAACTCATCTCGACGTTCCCCGGAAGGACGCGGTAGGTGAAGCTGTTCCCGGGGTCGTTCGCGATCACCGGCGCATACACCAGCGAGTTGTACGCGCTGCCAACGCTGCGGAACTCCGGCTCGAAGGTGCCATCGTGACATCCGCTGTTCGCGCAGACCGGCCTGAAGACGCGCTGGTGCAGCCAAGCGAAGTTGTCTTGTGGCAATGCCTCGGTCGGTGGGTTCGGTGAAGTGTGTTCGAGTTGCTCGAACGGGTTATCCTCCTTCTTGCACGCGGCGAAGGCGAGGACCAAAAGCGCTATGTAGCGTGTTGTGCGCTTCATGATCACATGCGGTCGAAGAGGCTGAGACTTCCACCGTCGATGAGGCCGGCACCCATCACCTCGTTCTTGATGCCGAGCAGTTCCGCGATCGTCGGAACCACATCGGTTGCGATGCCGACCGGGTTGCCCTCATCGCCGATGATCAGGTTGCTGGGCACGCCCGCTCCGGCCATCATCCCGAAAATGCGCAGCGAGTTCGCATCGCTGTGGTCGTACGAGAGCCAGTCGTTCTGGTCCATCACGGCGTTCGGTTCGGCGTTGCGGCCGCACTCCGGTGCGATCACGATGGCCGTGTTGCCCGCCATCTCCGGGATCTGCGTCTGGATATGATTCCAGAGGTGACCCACGCTGTGGTCGGCACGGTGCAGGCTGGCGAGGTATCCGGTGAAGTTCCCATGGCAACCGTCGACGGCGCTCATGTTCACCACGGTGAGCGTGGGCTTGAACCACTTCATCACTTCGCAGGCGTATCCGATCGTTTCCGCGTCGCCGTTGTCATGCACCGGCGGGTGCGCGATGGTGCCGTTCTGTGTCTTGTTGAACATCTCCACCATGAAGGCTTTGATGTC
>JAGODO010000168.1 GCA_017998165.1 Flavobacteriales bacterium
CCCATGCACGTATCGGTGACGGGACGGGAAATGCCGATGCTGAAGCGGGTCAGGCGTTGTTCAAGGCTGCGATAGCTTCTACCGGGTCCTTGGCATTGAACACGCTGTTGCCGGCGACCAGCACGTCCGCGCCATGCTTCACCAGTTCGGCCACGTTGTTCTGCCCCACGCCCCCGTCGATCTCGATCAGGCAGTTGGCGCCGCGCGCCGAGATCATCTCGCGCAACGTCGTGATCTTCCGGTACGTGTTCGGGATGAAGGACTGGCCCCCGAAGCCGGGGTTCACGCTCATCACGCACACCAGATCGATATCACCGAGAATATCCTCCAAAGTGCTCACCGGCGTGTGTGGGTTCAAAGCGACACCCGCCTTCATGCCCGCCTTTTTGATCGCTTGTACCGTCCGGTGCAGATGGGTGCAGGCTTCCATGTGTACGGTGAGCACGTCCGCCCCGGCGTCGCTGAAGTCCTGTACGAACTTCTGCGGTTCCACGATCATGAGGTGAACGTCGAAGGTCTTCCGGGTATGCTTGCGGATGGCCTTGATCACCGGCAGGCCGAAGCTGATGTTGGGCACGAACACGCCGTCCATGACATCCAGGTGGAGCCAGGGGGCGGAACTTCCATCGACCATTTCAACGGCGGCCTGCAGGTTGGCGAAATCCGCGGAGAGCAGGGAAGGAGCGACGAGGTGGGGCATGAGAGGGCGGCACGAATGTAGATGCGCCTGCGCCGCGCACCGATAGTTTCGCCCCATGCTCCCCCGCGTCCCGTTGTTCTGTTGTCTGTTGATCGCGACGGTCGTGCGCGCAGCGGACCCACCACCGCTGGATCGTCCCTTCGCCGTCTGGAAGTTCGCGCTGAGCTTGGGCAGCAGCACCGATGGTCAGTTGTTCTCGCTCTTCCTGGTGAAAGTGGTGGACGATACGAACGTCGTGGAGAGCCAACCGCTCACCCGCCAGAATTTCATCCGGCAGGTGCAGGGCCGCGCGTTCAGCCAGGCGAATCCCGATGGCGAGAACCTCTTCCGCAAGTACGGCGTGAAGCAATGCCTGAACACGGTGGACAGCGGGGGCTTCGTCACCGATTGTCTGGTGCTGGACGACCTCTGGAAGTTGCGTTTCTGGGAGTACCCGTTGCAGATGGATCAGGGACAGCACGCGGTCACGGGTTGGGCGGGGATGAAACTCCGGCCGGATGACCGGCAACTCCTGTTGTTGCGGGGCTATGGGATGGAATACTTGACCGACGTCGCCATCGGCGAGAACATGTTCCGCTTGCTGAAGGATATGGGCGATGAGGAGTGGGTGGCGAACTACCGTAGTGGATCGTGAGCGCTGTTCCGGTTGATGGTCGGGTCGACAGGAGCTTCGGGCAATAGTTGTCCGATGTCGGTTGTCAGTTGTCGATCCGCCACGTGTGTCCAAGAAATGCAGGGAACCAGAACTTTGCTTGCTGGTAGCGCAACGCCGGACAACCCACAACGGACAACCGCTCCGATCCATGGAACTCTTTACCGCATTGCGCTCCGGGGACCGCTCCGCTCTGGCGAGAGCGATCACCCTGGTGGAGAGCACGCGCGCAGAGGACGCTGAGGCCGCTCGCGATCTGGTGCGCCTCGCGCTCGTGCATGCGGGTCGATCGAGGCGCATCGGGATCACCGGCATACCCGGGGCGGGCAAGAGCACATTGATCGATGCCCTTGGCTTGTTGTTGGTGGACCAGGGACATCGCGTGGCGGTGCTCGCCATCGACCCGAGCAGTTCCCGCAGTGGCGGTAGTATCCTCGGGGACAAGACGCGGATGGAGCGGTTGTCGCAACATCCGGAGGCGTTCATTCGACCGTCGCCCACGGGTGGAACACTCGGCGGAGTGGGCCGCCGCACGCGAGAGACGCTGGTGCTCTGCGAAGCGGCCGGTTACGATCGCGTGCTCATCGAAACCGTGGGCATCGGCCAGAGCGAATTCGCCGTTGATCGGATGACCGACCTGAACCTGCTACTGATGATCGGTGGTGCGGGCGATGAACTGCAGGGCATCAAGCGCGGTATCATGGAGGCGGCCGATGTCATCGCGCTCACCAAGACCGATGGGGACAGCACCGAACGGAACAAACGCAGCGCGGGCGATCTGCGGCAAGCCATTCAGCTATTGCCCGCCCGCGACCATGGTGGCCGCCCGGAAGTACTGCTTTGCTCGGCGATCGAGAACAAGGGCATCGCCGAACTGCTCTCCGCGCTGGAAAAGTTGTCGGACAAGCTGGAGAGCCAAGGACATTTCGCCCTGCGACGCAAGGAGCAGGACCGCTGGTGGATGCGCGCCACCATCGAGGAGCGGCTGCTGTCCGGGTTCTTTCTGGATCCACGGGTCCAAGCCGCCCTCCCCGAACTGGAGCAGGCCGTTATGGAGGGCAGTCGCAGCCCCTTCGAGGCGGCCGACGAGCTTCTCCGGCTTGCCAGAGGTTAGAGGCGATCAGTCTTTGTCCTTAGCCGTGGGCCGGGCAGGATCGGCACTCCATTCACTCCACGAGCCCGGATACAGTTTGGCTCCGGGCAGACCCGCATGCTCCAGCGCAAGCAGGTTGTTGCACGCGGTAACGCCGGACCCGCAGTAGAGGACGAGCTCGTTGGGGTCTCGGCCATTCAACAGAGCTGACCACTGCGCGCTCAACTCTTCCGGGGACTTGAAGATCTTCTCCCGTGTCATGTTCCCCATGAAGAAGTAATTGGCCGCGCCGGGGATGTGACCGCCTGTCTTGTCGATGGTCTCATTGATCCCGTGGTACCTGTCGTTGGACCTGGAATCAACGAGCAAACGCGTCGGATCGCCAAGGCCGCTCGCCACCTCCTCTGCGGTCAGCCATGTAGCACGAAGCGGTTCGCCTTGGAAATTCTTGGGCTCGGATGTTTCTATACCGCTCCTGACGGGGTGTCCTTCACGGCACCAGCGCGCATACCCGCCGTCGAGAACGGCGACGGCAGCATGTCCCAGCCAGCGGAGCAGCCACCAGAGGCGTGCGGCGTAAGTGCTGTTGTCCGCGTCGTAGGCGACCACCTGCGTAGCTGGGCCGATGCCGAGCGCGCTCAGATCACGACGGAGAGCGCTGGGTTCAGGAAGCGGGTGGCGACCGTTGGTTCCTGTCTTCCGGTCAGAAAGATGGTTGTCCAGATGCGCATACGCCGCTCCAGGAATGTGATCGTACCTGTATTGTCTTTCGCCCCGTCCGGTATCCGCGATGTCGAAGCGGCAATCGACAATAGCCCAGTCCGGATCAGCCAGATGTCTGACAAGCATGGAAGGGTCTATCAGCGTTCGGTACATGGACAGTGAACGAATGTCGCCGACCGGGTAGTACCGACGAAGGTTCAGAACAAGCGCCGCACTTCCTCCTTCAAGGTCAGGATCGCCTCTTGGGTGGGCAGGTGCGACAGGCGTGAGGCGGTCTCGAACACGCGTTGGCTGAGCGCGGTGCCGCTGGCGCTGGGCCCTGTCTGTTCGTAGGCGATGTTCACGATGCGCAGGGTTTCCTCCTTGGCCATTTTCACCTGGGTCCACGCACGGTCGCTCACATAGATCTGCTGGGTCACGTTGTGCTCGAACTCCTCGCGCACGGTGGCGAGCAGCTCGCTGTGCAGGATCTGGCTGGTCATGTTGCTCTTATGTACGCGCAGCACCAGTGGCCCGGGCCCGATGCGTTCGAGGAAAAGGGTGAGGCGCTCATAAGCCTGCAGGCGGAGGGGCAGGGCATGTTTATGGTCGTCCTTCTTGATCTGGGCGAGCCAGTCCGCGTTGCGCTCGGTGGCGCGGGCCTGCAACATGCCGCGGATCAAGTAGTAAGCGGTGAGGAACACCACCACGCTGGGCAGCAGCGCGAGCAGGATCTGAAGCCACTGGTCTCCGGTCATCGTGGAAAAATCGGTTGACGAATATCGGCATCGCGCCGGAAGCGCGGGGAACACCCCGGAAAGGCATGCCTATTTTCGCGTCCTCATCAACGGATCCCGCGTCTGCCGTAAGGAAGACCACGGATCCTTCCAGCATGCACCTTTCCCCACTGGTCACCTCCCTCGTAGAGCCCGCAACGCTGCTCATGGCGCGCCGCAGCCGCGAGTTGAAAGCGCAGGGCCGCGACATCATCGATCTGAGCCTGGGTGAGCCGGACCATGCCCCCCCCGCGTTCGCCCTCGCCGCCGCGCAGGAGGCCATCAACGGTCCGTGGCACAAGTACCCGCCGGTGAACGGATTCCTGGACGTGCGACAGGCCATCGCGCAGAAGTTCAAGCGCGATAACGGTCTGGAATACACGGCGGACCAGATCATGGTGAGCACCGGCGCCAAGCAGTCCATCATGAACGTGGTGATGGCGCTGGTCGGCCCGGGTGATGAGGTCGTGATCCCCGCGCCGTTCTGGGTCACCTACGCCGAGCAGGTGAAGATGGCCGGAGGCACGCCGGTGATCGTGCGCAGCACGTTGGAAGAGGATTGGAAAGCCCCGGTGGAACGCATCGCGGCCGCCATCACGCCCAAAACACGGCTGTTGATGTTCAGTTCGCCGTGCAACCCGAGCGGGTCGGTGCTGTCGCGAGAGGAAATGGAAGCGCTGGCGGCCGTGGTGCGCAAGCATCCCGGGCTGTACGTCGTCAGCGACGAGATCTACGAGCACATCGTGTTCAGCGGTACGCACCGCTCCTTCGCGGCACTGCCGGGCATGATGGAGCGTACCATCACGGTGAACGGATTGAGCAAGGCCTTCGCGCTCACCGGCTGGCGCATCGGCTACATCGGCGCACCGCTGTGGATCACGCAGGCCGCCATGAAGATCCAGGGCCAGTTCACCAGCGGTGCGAACAGCATCGCGCAGCGCGTGACCATCGCTTGCATGGAGGCCGACCCGAAGCTTCTCGGCGGCATGAGGGCCGATTTCCTGCGCCGCCGCGATCTGCTCGTGAAGGCGTTGAAGGCCGTTCCCGGTTGGCGTTGCAACGTGCCCGAAGGCGCGTTCTACGTGCTGCCCGACGCGAGCGCGAGCCTGAACGGAAAGACCATCCGCACTTCCGTGGACCTGTGCCTCTTCCTCTTGGACACGGCGGGCGTCGGTATCGTGGAGGGGGATTCCTTCGGCGCGAAGGACACGGTGCGCATCAGCTACGCCACCAGCGACGACAAGCTGCTCGCTGCGGTCGATCGCATCGCCAAAGCGCTCTCATCGAACTGACCGTGGCCGCTACGGACGTCAGCACCATCGCCGGGGGATTCTCGCGGACCACCGCATTGGTGGTGGGCGACGTGATGGTGGACGCTTATCTGTGGGGACGGGTGGACCGCATCAGCCCTGAAGCCCCCGTGCCCGTGGTGCAGGTCACCGACCGCAGTGCAAGGCTGGGCGGCGCGGCGAACGTGGCCCGCAATATCCACGCTCTCGGAGCGAAGCCCATCGTGGTCAGCGTGACGGGTGATGATGACCAGGCCCGAGCGCTTGAGGGTTTGTTGTTGTTGGAGGGTCTTTCCGCCGAAGGGATCGTTCGCTCGGCGCAACGCCGGACCACGGTGAAGACGCGCATCATCAGCGGCCACCAGCATGTGGTGCGCGTGGACGAGGAGATGGAGAGCGATATCCTTCCGGCGGAAGAGGACCTGTTGTTGGAGCGTGTGCGCCACTTGCTCGAGGCGAGCAAGCCCGGTGTCGTCATCCTGGAGGACTACAACAAGGGCGTGCTCACGGAGCGCGTGATCGCCGGTGTGATCGCGGCGGCGAAGGAGCGGAACATCCCCGTGGCGGTGGATCCGAAGAAGAAGAACTTCTTCAGCTATCGGGGCGTCGAGCTGTTCAAACCGAACCTGAAGGAACTGCGCGAAGGACTGAAGATCGACCTGCGCGGTGGCGATCTGGAGGGTTTGCGCAGCGCCGTGGTGATGCTCGAGGAAAGGATGGACAATTCAGCATCGCTGATCACCCTGAGCGAGCACGGCATCTACGTGCATGCCGCGGACGAGGCGCACGTGCTGCCCGCGCATCCACGGAAGATCGTGGACGTGAGCGGGGCCGGTGATTCAGTGATCGCCGTGGCGGCGCTGTGCCTCGCGCAACGGCTGCCGTGGCGCACGTTGGCCGCGTGGTCCAACCTGGCGGGCGGCCTGGTGTGTGAGCAGGTTGGCGTGGTGCCCGTGGATCGTGAGCGCCTTTTGGCGGAAGCGGAGAACCTCGTTGTCTGATGGCGACGGTGAAACCTTACACTGCCGAGGGCTCCAAACGCGAGCAGGTCGAACGGATGTTCGACGCGATCTCCCCGAAGTACGACTTCCTGAACCGGCTGTTCTCCTTGGGCACGGACCAGGGCTGGCGGCGCAAGGTGATGCGACTGGTCGCGGAAGAGCCGGTCGAGCGCCTGCTGGATGTGGCTACGGGAACAGCCGACCTGGCACTGATGGCCGCGAAGCGGGTGCAGCAGGTCACCGGTGCGGACATTTCCGAAGGCATGCTGGCCCAAGGGCGCGAGAAGGTGAAGAAGGCGGGGCTGCAGGATCGCGTGACCCTGGTGCGTGGCGATGCGGCCGACCTGCCGTTCGCGGAGGGGACATTCGATGCGATCACGGTGGCGTTCGGCGTGCGCAACTTCGAGGACCTGCCACGCGGCGTCAGCGGCATGCTGCGCGTACTGAAGCCGGGCGGCCGATTGTTCGTGCTCGAGTTCTCCCGGCCGCACGGCTTGATCGCGCCGTTCTATCGGTTCTACTTCCACCGCGTGATGCCCTTCGTGGGCCGCCTGATCAGCAAGGACAGCGCGGCGTACAGCTATCTGCCCGCCAGCGTCGAAGCCTTTCCCGAGGGTGCCGCGTTCGAGGACGTGTTGCGTGCGAGCGGTGGCCGTGAGGTGAAGAGCGAGCGCCTCACCGGCGGCATCGCCACGTTGTACACCGCACGCAAATGACGGCACGCCGGAGAGCGGCGAAAGCCGTGGCAGCCCGGCCGGCGTGCTCAAGGTGGTCCGAGCGAACAATTATCCCGCGCTACTTTCGTTGCCACTTCGCCGCGAAGCGGCCATGCCCCGTCCTGATGCGACGCCTCATCTCACCGCTCTGCGCACCGCTCCTGCTCTTGTCCGTCCTTGTCGGGTCTGAAGCGCACGCCCAGAAGAAGATCAAGACGGAGAACCTGCAGAACTTCGACCTGAACCCGTTCCACTTCGGTTTCCTGCTCAGCTACAACACGGCGGATTTCTATGTGAAGCTGAAGCCACAGGCCCCGTTCACGGATTCGTTGCTCGTGCTGGACCATGTACGCCAGCCCGGTTTCAACCTGGGGATCGTCAGCAGTTTCAACATGACCCCGAACGTCAGCGTGCGGTTCATTCCCACCCTCTCCTTCCAGGACCGCGTGCTGAACTACCGGTTCAGGAAGAGCGATGGCACGTTCATCGGCTTCGACAAGCCGGTGGAGAGCACATGGCTGGAGTTCCCGGTCCTCTTGAAGTTGCGCAGCGACCGCATCAACAACTTCGCGGTATATGTCGTCACCGGCGGGAAGTTCAGCATCGATATGGCGAGCCAGAAGGACGTGAACAATGAGATCGACGATGAGATCGTGGTGAAGCTGAACAAGTACGACTACAGTGCGGAAGTGGGCGGTGGATGCGACATGTTCCTG
>JAGODO010000169.1 GCA_017998165.1 Flavobacteriales bacterium
TGGCTCCTGCATGGCCCATGGTTCGTCCCTTGGGGGCGGTCTCCCCTGCGATGAAGCCGACGACCGGCTTTTTGCAGTTCTCCTTGATCCACTTGGCGGCGCGGATCTCCAGGTCACCGCCGATCTCACCGATCATGACGATGGCCTTGGTCTCCGGGTCGTTGGCGAAAAGCTGGATCGCCTCGAGCGTGGTGGTGCCGATGATCGGATCACCACCGATGCCGATGGCCGTGGTGATGCCAAGGCCGGCTTTCACGACCTGATCGGCCGCCTCGTAGGTGAGCGTGCCGGACTTCGACACGATCCCTACCGTACCCTTCTTGAACACGAAGCCCGGCATGATCCCGACTTTGCATTCATCGGCGGTGATCACGCCGGGGCAGTTCGGGCCGATGAGCGTGCAATTCTTGCCGCGGATGTATTCGCGCGCCGCCACCATGTCCTTCACCGGTATGCCTTCGGTGATGCAGACGATGACCTTGATCCCGGCCTCCGCCGCCTCCATGATCGCGTCCGCCGCGAAGGCCGGAGGAACGAAAATGATGCTCACGTCCGCCCCTGTGACCTTCACGGCCTCGCTGACGGTCTCGAACACGGGGCGGTCCAGGTGCTTCTGTCCGCCTTTGCCCGGCGTAACGCCACCGACCACGTTGGTGCCGTACTCGATCATCTGTTCGGCGTGAAAGGTGCCTTCACTGCCAGTGAATCCCTGGACGATGACCTTGCTGTTCTTATTGACGAGGACGCTCATGGATGCGGTTGTCAGTTGTCGGTTCTCCGTTGTCTGTCTGCCGGTTTGAAAGGCGGCACATGCGTCCGGTAAAGCTCATGAGTGCTCTTACCACCACGCCGGACAACCATCAACCGACAACCGACAACTTTCTCAGGGCCGCGAATCTAATCGGCCTTGACCGGAGCGGGAGAAAGCGGCCTGTAGTTCGTGCGCAGGTAGTCGAACACGAGCCAGAGGGTGCCCAGCATGATGGCCCCCCCTACCCAGAACGGCAAGCCCTTGGCCATGGGATACAAAAAGAAGGAAAGGCCGGGCCCAACAACCCTTCCGAGCGAGCCGAAGCCCATGTTCTGGCCCATCACTTCCCCCTGTTCGTGCGGAGAGGCCTGACGGCTGAGGATGGAAACGAGGCTGGGGTTCAAGCAGGCATTGCCCACGGAAAGAAGGATCATAGGAACCATGCTGAGCAGGACGAACGTGAGGTCCAGGTCCTGGTGCAGCGGTTGTCCATCCGCACCGATGGGCACAAAGGCGCGAGCACCCAAGGGAACGAAGGGTATCGCCGCCAGGCCGAGGCCCACCATGACGCAGCCGCGGATCATCATGCGCTTCTCGCCCCAGAGCCGCTGGAACACGCTCACCAGTCCACCTTGCGAGATCGCGGACAACACGCCTACGATGGCGAACATCATTCCCACCTGGTCCACATCGAGGTGGTAGCGCTGTTTCCAGAAGAAGGAGATGCTCACGTTCATCATGCTGAACGCGGTGATGTAGACGAAGCCGATGATGAAGATGTCGCGGAAGCGCGTATCGCCGAGGGAGCGGAAGGTGCTGGCGATCGGCTTGAAGTTGATGGGGCGCGCCGCGTCCCTCAGCTTCAGCGACTCGGGCAGGGCGAAGATCACCCCCAGGAGATTGAGTCCACACAATGCCGTGGCGAACCATCCGACGGACTGGATGCCGCCATGGTGGTGATAGATGTAGCCGCCGATCGCCGGCCCGAACGCGAAGGCGATGCCGAACGAAGCGCCCACGATGAGACCGATGCGCTTGGCGCGGTCCTTCGGTTCGGTCATATCGCTCACATAGGCCTGCGCGGCCGCGATGTTGCCAGACCCGATCCCGGTAAGGATCCGGGAGACGAAGAGCCAGAGCAGACCGTCCGCATAGGCGAAGACCACATAGCTGATCGCGCTCAGTATCACGGAGGAGAGTATGACCGGCCGGCGACCGTAACGATCGCTCACGCTGCCCCAGATGGGCGAACAGAGGAAAACCATGGCGCTGAATACCAGTGCGGAGCCGATCACCATACCATCGCTCGCGCCGATCTTCTCCCCGAAGTAGGGCATCACCGGAATGAACAGGGTGAAACCCAGCAGATCGATGAAGATCGTGAGCCAGAGGATGAGCAGACGCTTGTCCACGGGATTCAGACGAGAGCGCGGCGGACCATCAGGTGTTGGGCGCCTCCACCGCTGTCGCGCGGCGAACGTACGGACGGATGATGAGCCTGATCGTGTTCTTCCAGCTCATGTACTTCCACGCCCAGCCCATGAGCACCTTCAGCCGGTTGCGGAAACCGACCAGCGCCATCAGGTGAACGAACATCCAGCCGAACCAGGCCATGGCACCGCCGAGGTGGAAGCTGCCGACATCGAGCACGGCCTTGAAGCGGCCGATCGTCGCCATGCTGCCCTTGTCCATGTAGGTGAACTCCTTCATCGACTTGCCATCGGCCTTGCGCACCAGGTTCGCGGCGAGCAGTTCAGCTTGCTGGATGGCCGCCGGCGCGACTTGCGGATGGCCGAACTCCCACTTGCCCTCTTGCATGAACGCGACATCGCCGAGCGCGAACACATCCACGACCCCTTTCAATTGGTTGAAACGGTCCACCGCGTAACGGCTCGCCTTCGGGTCCACGGCGGCTTCGAGCCCGGGTATGATGGAGCCCTTCACCCCTGCCGCCCAGATCACCGTACTGCAGTCCATGGTGCTGCCGTCCTTGAAGGTGATGGTCTCGCCATCGTACTTCGTGACACGTCCACCGAGCATGATCTCCACGCCCATGTTGGTCAGGTAGCGTTGGGCATCGGCGCTGCTCTTCTCCGAGAAATTCTTCAGCACGCGCTCATTGCTGTCGATGAGCACGATGCGCATGCGTTCGCTGTCCAGTTCGCGGTATTCCTGTTTCAGGATGGTGTTGCGGATCTCGGCCAGCGCGCCAGCCAATTCGACACCGGTGGGTCCGCCGCCCACGATGGTGAAGTTGAGCTGGCGTTTCTGCGCGTGCTCGTCCTGCTGGTAGAGCGCTGCCTCGAAATCCTGGAGGAAATCGCTGCGGATATCGAGCGCCTGCCCTATGCTCTTCAATTGCATGGCCTCACGCTCGAGGTCCTTCATGCCGAAGAAGTTCGTCTCGCTGCCCGTGGCGAGAACGAGGATGTCATAGTTGAACTCACCGTGATCGGTGATGACGACTTTCCGTAGGGGATCGACCGCCGTCACGTTCGCCATGCGGAAGGCCACATTGGGCATCGGTGCCACAGTGCGGCGGAACGGATGCGCGATGCTGTCCGCACTGAGGCTCGCAGTGGCCACTTGGTACAACAGCGGCTGGAAGCAATGGTGATTGTGCTTGTCCAGCAGCAACACCTTGTACGGTCGCCCCTCGAGCTCCTTGATCAGCTGCAAGCCCGCGAAGCCGCCACCAACAACGATGACCGTCGGGAACTTCAGATCCTCGTAGGCTTTGCCGACCGCGGTGGACATGGTGTGAAAGGGGTGCGAAGATCGCCCAAATTCGCCCCTCGGCTCCGCTCGGGGCGACAACATGATCGACCAGGACACCATCTGCGCACTGAGCACGCCGCCCGGTGTCGGAGCGATCGCTGTGATCCGCCTCAGCGGACCGGAAGCATTGGCGATCACTCGCCGCTGCTCGGACCTCTCGAGGAATATCGCCGCGCGCACAGCCTACTTCGCAAAGTTGCGCGATGAAGAGGGCGACATCGACGAGGGCTTGATCACCTGGTTCAAAGGCCCAGCGTCCTACACGGGTGAAGACGTCGTGGAGATCGGCATACACGGTTCACCGTATGTGCAACAACGCCTGCTCAGTGCGCTCATCACCCAAGGCGCGCGCATGGCAAGGGCCGGCGAGTTCACCTTGCGCGCATTTCTGAACCGCAAGCTCGACCTGTCGCAATCCGAAGCGGTGGCGGACCTGATCAGCAGCCAGAGCGCTGCGGCACACAAGCTGGCCTTGCAGCAACTGCGCGGCGGCTACAGCGAGAAGATCGAACTCTTGCGCCAACAGCTCATCGACTTCAGCGCGCTGATCGAACTGGAGCTCGACTTCAGTGAAGAGGACGTCGAGTTCGCCAAGCGCGACGACCTGCTCGCGCTCATCAACGAACTGATCACGGTCTGCAGCGGGCTCATCAACAGCTTCAGTTTCGGTAACGCCGTGAAGCAGGGCGTGCCCGTGGCCATCATCGGTGCGCCGAACAGTGGTAAGAGCACCTTGCTGAACACGCTCTTGCAAGAGGACCGCGCCATCGTGAGCGAGATACCGGGCACCACCCGGGATACCGTGGAGGAGGCCATCACGATCGACGGCGTTCTCTTCCGCTTCATCGACACGGCCGGCATCCGCAGCACGGAGGACACCATCGAGAAGCTGGGCATCGAACGCAGCTACAAGAAGGCCACGGAAGCGAGCATCGTGGTGCTGCTCGGCGATGCATCGGTGATGAGCGAGGGTGCCTTCCAGACGCAGGCTATCATGCTGCGCGAACGTATCGGTGACGGCCCGCAACTGATCCCGGTGCTGAACAAGATCGACCTGCCCGGGGCACAGAAAGGGGGCAAACTGATGCACATCAGCGCCAAGACCGGCGCGGGCATGAACGAGCTGAAGGATGCCTTCATCGAGCATGTACAGGCTTTGCAGGAAGGCGATGGTGGCATCGTGGTGACCAACGTGCGCCATGTGGAAGCGTTGGGCCACGCGCGGCAAGCGTTGCACGACGCGCGCATCGCGCTCACCAAAGGCGTGAGCGGGGAACTGCTGGCCACGGACCTCCGGCGCGCGCAGCATCACCTGGGCGAGATCACCGGGCGCATCACGCCGGATGATCTGCTCGGGTCTATCTTCGGGAAGTTCTGCATAGGGAAGTAATACCTTCATGCACCGATCGTTGGCTACGCTATGAGCAGTACACGGATACTCTGGACGGCGAGCGCCTGTTTATCCGGGACCTTTCTGTGCGCTCAGGACGTTGCGACAACGCCGGGAAAATGGGTGGTCGGTGTAAGCGTTTCGCCCGGTATCGCTTATCGAAGCCTGCTGTCCACCGAAGGGGATGACTGGAACAACTACATCGCTTCACGCAACGACTATGAGGAACCCCGCTTCGCCTACGGCGGAAGCCTCATGTGTGCTTTGGACCTGTCCAAGAGGTTCTCCGTTGAGGGCGGGCTTGGATACTCCTTGATGGGTTATCAGCTCAACATAGAGGCGCTGACCTTCGGCGATATGATCGACCCCAACAGGGGGTTCATCTATCAGACCAACACCATCTCATTGCGAGCGATCCGCTACTCATTCCACTACCTGGAACTGCCCCTCCGGCTGGTGCTCCATTGCGGGAAGGGACGCTTGCGATCGATCACCGGCGTGGGAATGACCACCGGCTACCTGCTGAGGTCCACGAGTACGTTGGTCACGGTGAATGCTGACGGCTCCGCTGATCGCGACACAAACGAGAGCGACTACGACTACAACGTCATCGGCCTGTTCCCCACAGTGAGCACGGGTGTGAGCTACAGGTTGAACGACCGGATGGACCTCCGTTTGGAACCACAAGCACGCTACGGCGTGCTGCAGATCATCGACGCACCGGTCACCGCTCACCTGTGGAGTGTCGGCGTGGGCTTCTCCGCGATGTGGCGGTTGTGACCCGTCGCGCTCAAGGACAACGGTCCAGCGTGCGTTTCACCTCTTCGATGTAGACGTACTCGTCAGCGCCGTCGCCCTCCCTCGCCGGCCCCATGCCCATGATGCAGATCGCTTCGATCGTCCATGGATCCCCGCCGTTCTTCACGGCCTTTCTGTAGAGCTTTTGCAGGTCCGCGTTGTCGAACTTCACGAGTGGCTCACCTTCCTCCTCCCCCATGTCCATGCCCCCCGCGCAGGGCCATGAGAACTTCGCTCCACATGGCTGGAAGCTCTGCGCATCGGCCATGTAGGTGAACGTACCCATGAGCTTCATGCGCGGGATCGCGTCGCCCATCTCATCCGCGAGTTTTTCCAATGTCCAGTCCTGCTGGTTCTCCGCGGCCACGCCCATCTCATCCGCCATCACCAGGCCCTTTTCCGTGTACAGGTAGAAGTCCGGCTTGTCGCCCGCATAGCCGATCGTCATCAGCCCACCGGCAGGTCCGCCCTGCGCGTACACCACATGCCATTGGCCGATCCACCCTTCGCGCAGCGTGTCGCCCTCGCGAAGCTGCTGGATGATGTACGTGCTGTCCTTCCGCACCCAGAGATCCACTTGGATGTGCTTGCCACCGGCCATCGGGAAGTTCCCGGTGTAGCAGCCATGCCATGTGTGCGCAACCCGCGGCGCTTCCACCGGGGCGACCGTGGTGTCCTTGGCAGTGGTGGTGGTCGTCTCGGTGGAAGGGCGTGCGCAGGCCGCCAGCAACACGGCACAGACCAGGGGAGAGAAAAAGCGCATCATGGCGGCGAATGTACCCGGTGCATCTTCGCGGCGACGATGATCCCGCTCCTCTCCTCCTTCTACTTCGGAAGTGTCGAGCACTACCGGCTGCTGGCCCGGTACAAGCGGGTCATCGTCGACATCGGCGAGCACTACGTGCGACAGAGCTACCGCACGCGTACGGGCATCGTCGGCCCCAACGGCCGCCAGGACCTCAGCGTGCAGGTGATGCATGATCATGGCCGGAAGATCCACATGCGCGATATGCGCTTGAGCCATGCGGAGACCTGGCCGCAACAGCACCTGCATGCCATCCGCAGCGCGTACGGGCAGACGCCTTGGTTCATCCACTACATCGATGAGATCGAGGCCGTGGTGATGAAGCGGTACGATCGGCTGGTGGACCTCCACATGGCGACGATCACGCTCGGCATGAAATGGCTCCGGCTCGAGACCGAGGTCCTCCTGTCGGAGAACTATGTGGAAGGCAATGAGTTCCGCATGGGCAAGGAAGGCATGGGACCGGTGGACTACACAACACCGCTGGCCGAACGTGTCCGGTTGTCGGACCTCCGGGATCCCTTGCATCCGAAAAAGCCTCTGCCGCCGGAAGTCACGCCGGTGCAGGAGTACCCGCAGGTCTTCGCCGACCGCCATGGCTTCGTACCGCGCATGAGCGTGATCGACCTGGTGTGCAATACCGGCCCACAGGCGCTGCACTGCTTGATGGCCTGAACGAACACTTCGCCGACTACCTTCGATGCTCCCAAGACCGATGCGGCCGCCCGAGTCGGCACGGTCGTTGTCGACGCACCCACCCCATCCCGCACCCATGTCACGACACCTTACCCTGCTCGCCGCCGCTTCTTCCATCCTCCTCAACCTCACAAGCACCCGCAGCGCGGCACAAGCGGCAACGGCCTGGCAGAGCGATCCCGGCGGTACCATCACTTGGATCCGCACTACCAGCACCGGCAACCTGCTGGCCTGCACGAGCGAGGGCCTGAAGGGCATCGACCCCGCCACGGGGAGCACGGCGTGGGCAGTGAAGGAACTCGCGAACGCGCCGGAGAGCGGTTACGAGGAGATCACCAACACGCCCTTCGTTTCGGTGGTACCCGCAGGAGCGGATGACCAACTGGTGATCCTGGAGCCGTATGGTGGAACAGTTCTGT
>JAGODO010000170.1 GCA_017998165.1 Flavobacteriales bacterium
GTGTCTGCTCCCGAGGAATGTACCGGTGAGCCCGCCGAACCGGTCCGTCGGATCCTCTCGAACTGCCTGCAGGTCCATTGCTGGCCCGCGCGCCGCGAAGCTTACCCCACCTGTTTCTCACGGCAGTGCTCACCATTACCCGCGATCAATGCGATGCCTGGTCAGGCATGGGTGATCCGATACGGCAACCTCTTACATTTAGCCAAGCACCCCTAAGAGCCGGGTTCTTGCGACCAGCACCGCCGGACCATCTCCGAACACCCATCATGGACGCGCGAGCGTCTCATGCACTTGTGTCCCACCAACACCCATCGTGATATGTTCTGCTGTTCACATCTCACCCATCGTGTGTACCTGATCCTGGCCGCAGCATCGATCTGTTCGATGCTGATGGGTCAAGGCCCGAGCAAGCGTTTCGCGCCGGGGGAAGCCCATCCGTATTGGATGGGATTTGATGCTGGGCTGGCACCCGCCGACCTGCAAAGTGCGCTGGGGTCCATGCTGGGATGGCCAGCCACGAATGGCCTGCGTAGCCTGGGCCGCCCGTTCAAGGATCGCATCGGGCAGGAGCATGAGCGGTACGAGCGGCTCTTCAACGGCATACCCGTGCACGGTGGCGCGGTCGTCGTACACAGCGAGCACGGTCAGGTGAAGGCGGTGAACGGAACGCTGATGCCGATCATCGGACCGACCAGTCAAGGGTCCGCACAGGTGAGCCCCACTGCGCCGCTCGAATTTGCCAAGCGCCACGTAAGGGCGATCGAGTACATGTGGGAGTCAGCGGAACGGGAGGCCTTCCTCAAGCGCGAACGCCGCGATGATCGCGCCACCTTCCTGCCGGAAGCCCGACTGATCTGGTACCCGGTGAAGCTCGGGGACGTTGGTGGTGACCTTCGGCTGGCGTACAAACTGGACATATATGCCAGGAAGCCCTTGTCCCGACAGGACGTGGTGGTGGACGCCATCACCGGCGAGGTGCTGGCATCCCTGGAACGCATCCATCACATCGATGAACCGGGCACGGCGCAAACGGCCTATAGCGGAAACCGCGCGATCACCACCTACCGCCCGAATACGCCCGCCGACTTTGAGCTACGGGACATGTCGCGCGGTGGCGGCATCTTCACCTACGATTGCTTCAACACGGCCGACTATGACATCGCGCAGGTGCCGACGCAGACCACCAATACCTGGGACTTCGGCGACGTCGTGGGCAACACGATCCTGGACGCCCACTGGGGAACGGAGATGACCTACGACTTCTACATGGGGCACGATT
Source organism: Flavobacteriales bacterium (assembly GCA_017998165.1). Classification (GTDB taxonomy): domain Bacteria; phylum Bacteroidota; class Bacteroidia; order Flavobacteriales_F; family PHOS-HE28; genus PHOS-HE28. The sequence goes on from JAGODO010000170.1 coordinate 1,280, forward strand.
GGGACTCGTTCGACAACGCCGGCAGCGCCCTCTTGAGCTATACGCACTTCAACCTCGTGGATCTCGGGTACCCGAACAACAACAATGCCTTCTGGGACGGTGAACGCATGACGTACGGCGATGGCGACGGTACCGAATTCAACCCGCTCACCGCCCTGGACGTGGTTGGCCATGAGATCACGCACGGGGTCACGGAGAACTCCGCCGGGCTGGAGTACTACTCGGAGTCCGGCGCGCTGAACGAGTCCTTCAGTGACATCTTCGGCGCGTGCGTGGAGCATTTCGCGCGGCCCGAGGATTTCACCTGGCTGCTGGGCGGTGACATGAACCTGACCGGGGAGGCCTTCCGCGACATGAGCGATCCGAACGCCTACGCCTGCCCTGATACCTACTATGGGGATCTCTGGGACGACGAGTTCGAGGAAGTACATACCAACAGCGGGGTGCAGAATTTCTGGTTCTACCTGCTGTGCGAAGGCGGTACGGGCGTGAACGACAACGGCGATACGTACGCGGTGCAGGGGATCGGCATGGAAGACGCGGCGGCGATCGCCTTCCGCAACCTGAGCGTGTACCTGGGCATGAATTCCGACTACGCCGAGGCGCGCACCTACTCCATACAGGCCGCCCTGGACCTCTTCGGCGAATGCTCCGACCAGGTGACGGCCGTCACGAACGCCTGGCACGCGGTGGGCGTCGGCGAGGTTTTCGCCGATGCCGTGCTCGCTCAGTTCCTGCCATCCACGCACTATGTCTGTAGTCTTCCCGCCCAAGTGCATTTCACGGACCTGAGCCTGAATACAACCGGGCACCAATGGGCGTTCGACGACGGCGGCACCAGCAACGAGGTCTCTCCCACGCACACCTACACCTCGGCGGGGACCTACACCGTCTCGCTGATCGCCACGGGCACGAGCGCCTGCAACAGCTCGGATACCGCTTGGTCCATGCCCATCGTTGTGGACGACCTGCCGACGATGGCCCCGGCGGACTGCGCGCCGACGGCGACAGACCCTACTGGCGCAGGCGGCATTTTCGGCTTCTCCTTCGCCGGGTATGAACGAACGAGCGACGGCGCCCTCACTGGCTATGAGGACCTGAGCTGTGAGTCGAACATCACGGTGACGGAAGGGCTGCCATTTCCCTTGGAGGTCGAGTTGGAAACAGAGGGGAACGTGAGCCTATGGATCGACCTGGACGGTGATGCCGCGTTCAGTTCGGCCGAACTCCTTTACGCGAGCGGTGCAGCGGCCTTGACGCACGAGACGGAGTTCATCATCCCGGCGGGCGTGCTGTTCGATACGCGTTTGCGGCTCAGGGTGGTGTCCGATGTATTGCCCATCACCACGCCGTGCGCCATCTTCAATGGGCAGGCTGAAGATTACGCGGTAACGGTGCTGGACAACAACGCGGCCCCGGTCGCCGCCTTCGTGGCGGACGCCACCACTGTTCTTCCCGGATCCACGGTAAGCTTCGACGACCTTTCGCTGAACGTGCCCACCGGCTGGTCCTGGGATCTTCCGGGCGGCGACATCACGACCTCGACATCGAACGCGCCGCAAGTCGCATACAATACGTTGGGCATCTTCGATGTGCGCCTGATCGCGAGCAACGCCTTCGGCAGCGATACGCTGCTTGTGCCCGGGTACATCACCGTGGTGAACTCCGCGAACATGTGCGGCGTGTCCACGGTGACCAGCGCTTCCGGCGTCATCTACGACACGGGCGGCACGGCTGGGGAGTATCAGGACGAAGAGGACTGCACGATCCTGATCGCCCCGGCATGCGCCGAAAGCATCACCCTCACCTTCACCGCGTTCTCCGTGGAAGAGGGCTACGACTATTTGACCGTTCATGACGGCTTTGATGAGCTGGCTCCCGTGATCGGGCTCTTCACCGGATATGAACTCCCCGCGCCCATGACCGCCTCCAGCGGCGCGATCTTCCTGCATTGGACAAGCGACCAGAGCATCACGGAGCCCGGCTATATCGCCGAGTGGGAAGCGGTCACCGGCTCGCAGGACCCTGTGGTGGCGCAAGCATCGGCGGACAACCTCGCGCCTGCCTTCGCGGCACCGGTGCAGTTCACGGACAACAGCACCGGATCGGCTTCGGACCGGTTGTGGGATCTCGGGGACGGGGCAACGAGCACGTTGCCGAACCCTGTTCATGCCTACTTGCTGAGCGGAGCGAAGACCGTGACACTCACCGTCAGCAATTGCGCGTTCACGGATGTGGACACGCTGCAACTGGTCGTAGGACCCGGAGGGATCGGCATGGACGAAGCGGACATGAGCGGCATCACCGTGTTCCCCAACCCCACCGATGGCCGGTTCATCGTGCGCAATGATCATGAAGGCGCACCGCTTGTGGTCTCGATCTTGGACGCCACGGGCCGGTCCGTCGCGAACGCACGCAGTGTGGGCAAGGGCGATGCGCGCTTCGACCTCAGCGGCCTGAGCGATGGCGTGTACCTCTTGCGCCTGCGCGCCGGCGATCAGGAACGCGAAATGCGGCTTACCAAGCAATAGGTCCGGATACCCACGAACGGAAAGCCCGCAGGGAGTCGCTGCGGCGATCTACGCGCAAGCTTCAGCGCAGAACATGGATCGGACAAAGCACGAACGGATGCCCCCCATCAGATCCGTTTTCATTGCGCTGACGTTCGTCACTTCTTGGGGCTCGTTCGGTCAATCGGCCGCGACCGTCGCATCCGAGGAGAAAGGTGTCTACGAGAACGACTTCATCAGAAGCATCCTCTACACGTGGACCACGAAAGAGCAGATCGATGACCTGGCCAGGAACAAGGTGTTGCTGACGAAGAGCAGGTCGGAGACGAAAGGGTATTCGATCTTCGACATCTCCCTGAGGGATTCCGCCCTGCAGGACAACCCGCTTGCCCGGATGCTGCAGGACGAGCAATTCGCGAAGAAGCGGTTCGCGTGGACGAATTCTTGGGCCACCATCATGGGATGGAAAGGCGAGACGTACGGGCATCACCTGATCAGGATCGTTCTGAGCGATAGCGCACTGGTCGGGATGTTCGACCTCACTCAACCGGATGAGCCTTTGGCCTTCTTCGACATGCAAGGGCGGAAATTGACCACCGACGCGGTACTCCTGAACAGACACCGCATCGGGGTGGTCTACCATGTGAACGACTACACTGGGAACCGGACGGAATGGATAAAGACCGGGACCTATCATGGACTTGGGAAATGGGAGAACCAGCTTGCCCGGGTACCATTTCGGGAATACGTCATCGTGAACGAGGGGATGATCAAGGATTGGGGCTATGGGACATCCGAAACGGAGAACAGGATGCTTGCTGATCTGGAGATGTTGGAGCACTTCAAAAGGTCCCGACACATGGGCCAGAAGGCGTATCGCAACGGATGGGGTGGATGGTGGGACCACCTCGCAGACGAGCCAGGAGATCGCCCGGAGGCCGATAGCCAGACCGCATTCGAGTCATACACGTGCTTCATGAACGACTACTATTTGTTCAACCGAAAGCGGATCAAGAAGGTCATCGCCGAACTAAGGGCGGCCAGGGCCGAGCGAACTGGTGAGATCAGGAAGTGAGATGCCCCGCATCATTGAACGTCAGGAAGCGGTCGACCGGATAAACAGCATCCTGGAACCAGGCGAGTGCCTTGCTTGCTGGATCCTGCGATCGGAACGCCGTTACGTTCTGCACAAGGGAGCCCATTCCCTGGTCGTGCTCTCTGAATTCCCACGCACATGGGGACAGACCATGATCCTGCTGAATACGCACAAGACCTCTGTCTCGGACACCACGGAGGACGAATGGCGCGAGATGATGGAGAACGTCAGGAGAACCTCTTTGGTCCTTGAGCGAACGCTGAAGCCATTGCGCTGCTACATCTCGAGCCTGGGTGCAACAGAGAATCTGCCGAACACCTGCCCGCATCTGCATTTCAACGTGCTACCCATATACAACCGGGAGGAGAGGCCCTCGGACATCTTCACGTGGAAGAACGGGGTGTTCGCTGCCGATGAGCCCGAGTGGTCAGGCTTGTTCAACGATCTGATGCGAGGATGGAGTCGCATGGCCGGTGATGATCCAAGTAACGAAGCAGGAATGGCGCACCAACCTGATCACGACCCGTAGCTCCCCCAAAAAGCACATGACGTCCAATACGGCATTTTCAGGACCCTTGTCCGTCATGGAGTGTCCATGTGGTCTTCGGTCCTGCGCAGGACGATCTTCGCCTCAGGCCACCTGCAACGCGTGCTCCACCTTCTCCTTCAGCAGCGCGTGCTTCACCACCTCGATCATTTCGGTGACGTAGGTGAAGCGCATGCCCTTGGTGTAGCGCACGTCGATGTCCTCGATGTCCTTGCGGTTGTCGGCGCTGAGGATGATCTCCTTGATGCCGGCGCGTTTGGCCGCGAGGATCTTCTCCTTGATGCCACCTACGGGCAGCACTTTGCCGCGCAGGGTGATCTCGCCGGTCATGGCCACGAACTTGCGCACCTTCTGCTGGGTGAAGGCACTGGCGATGCTGGTGAGCATGGCAATGCCCGCTGACGGACCGTCCTTCGGTGTAGCGCCCTCCGGCACATGAACGTGAACGTTCCAACGCTTGAACACGTCGGCGTCCAAGCCGATGATGTCGCTGTGGGCTTTGAGGTATTCGAGGCCGAGCATGGCGCTCTCCTTCATCACGTCGCCGAGGTTGCCGGTGAGGGTGAGCTTGCCCTCCCCTTTCGTGATGCTGGTTTCGATGAAGAGGATGTCTCCGCCCGTTGGCGTCCACGCGAGACCGGTGACCACACCGGCCACGTCGTTGCCCTGGTATTTGTCGCGGGCGTGGCTCGGCCCGAAGATCTTCACGAGTTCCTCCTTTTGGATGGTGATCTCGTGCTTCTGGCGCATGGCGATCTGCTTGGCGCGGTAGCGGATCAACTTGGCGATCCGCTTGTCCAAGGTGCGCACGCCGCTTTCGTCGGTATAGTCCTCCACGATGGCCTCCAGTAGCCCGGGACCGAACTTCACCTGCTTCGCCTTCACGGCGGTCTCCTTCAGCTGCTTGGGGATCAGGTGGCGCTTGGCGATCTCCAGCTTCTCCTCCAGGGTGTAGCCGTTCACCTCGATGATCTCCATGCGGTCGCGCAGGGCCGGATGGATGGTGCTGAGGCTGTTGGCCGTGGCCACGAACATCACGCGGCTCAGGTCGTAGTCGATCTCCACGAAGTTGTCGTGGAAGGCGTGGTTCTGTTCGGGATCGAGCACCTCCAGCAGGGCACTGGCGGGATCGCCATGGAAGTCCTTGCCCACCTTGTCGATCTCGTCGAGCACGAAGAGCGGGTTGCTGGTGCCCGCTTTTTTCAGGCTCTGGATCAGTCGGCCGGGCATCGCGCCGATGTAGGTCTTGCGGTGCCCACGGATCTCGGCCTCATCATGCAGACCGCCGAGGCTCATGCGCACGTACTTGCGGCCGAGGGCTTCGGCCATGCTTTTGCCGAGGCTCGTCTTGCCCACGCCGGGAGGCCCGTACAGGCAGATGATGGGCGCCTTCATGTCGCCCTTCAGCTTCAACACGGCCAGGTGCTCGATGATGCGCTCCTTCACCTTCTCCAGACCGAAGTGGTCGCGTTCCAGGATCGCGGCGGAGTTCTTCAGGTCGAACTTGTCGGTGCTGTACTCGCCCCACGGCAGGTCCAGCAAGAGCGAAACGTAGTTGTACTGTACGCTGAATTCCGCACCGGCGGGGTTCATGCGCTGCAGCTTGTTGATCTCCTTCTCGAAGACCTCACCCACCTTTTCGCTCCACTTCTTTTTGGAGGCGCGGGCGCGCATATCCTCCAGTTCCTGTTCGATGGGGTTGCCGCCGAGCTCGTCCTGGATGGTCTTGATCTGTTGGTGCAGGAAGTACTCGCGCTGCTGGCGGTCCACCTCGGTGCGCACCTTGCTCTGGATCTCGTTCTTCATCTCCAGCATCTGCAACTCCTTGGTCAGGTAGGCGAGCAGGAGATTGGCGCGTTCACGCAGGTCGGCCACCTCGAGCATCTTCTGCTTCTCGGCCACCTCCGCGTTCATGTTGCTGCTGATGAAGTTCACCAGGAAACTCGGCGAATCGATGTTCTTGATGGCGAAGCCCGCCTCCGTGGGGATGTTCGGGCTGGCCTTGATGATCAGGATGGCCAGGTCCTTCAAGCTGCTCACCAACGCCTCGAAGCTTTTGTCGCCCTTGGCCGGACGCTGCTCGGTGAACTCTTTCACCCGGGCCGTGAAGAAGGGATCGGTCTTCACCATCTCGGTGATCTCGAAACGCTTCTTGCCCTGGATGATGGCCGT
>JAGODO010000171.1 GCA_017998165.1 Flavobacteriales bacterium
GCAGGAGGCCGCACGCAAGTCGGGCCGTGACCAGGACCTCAACGCCGGTGGGTATACGAATTCCAAGGGCCAGAACTTCTCCATCATGGGCCACAGCGACCGGGGCAAGTTCATCATCAAGGAGGTGATCAACGTTTTCCCCGATACGCTCACATGGGTCCATGACTTCACGTATGCGTACAACGAGCCGATGACCAAGAACTACTTCTGGCATCCGGCTTATGATGACTATCCGGTGGTCGGCATCACATGGCAGCAGGCCAATGCGTTCAACGTGTGGCGCACGCAGAACATGATGAACGCCTGGTTGATGAATGGCGGCGAGCCGTTCATCAATGACTTCCGCCTCCCAACGGAAGCCGAATGGGAGTACGCTTCACGTGGTGGCTTGGATCTGTCCCCCTATCCTTGGGGCGGTCCTTACATCCGGAATCGTCAGGGCTGTTTCCTGGGCAATTTCAAGCCCTTGAATGGCAACTACACGGATGATGGCGGATTCCATACGGTTCCGGTGGACAGCTACAGCGCGAACGATTATGGGCTGTACAACATGGCGGGTAACGTGGCGGAGTGGACCAGCACGGCGTTCGATGAGAGCGTGTATGATTTCGATCACGACCTGAACCCCGAATACCGGTACGATGCGTTGGCGAACGATCCGCCATCATTGAAGCGCAAGGTGATCCGTGGGGGCTCGTTCAAGGACGTGGGCCTCTATCTGCAGACCGGTACGCGATGCTTCGAGTACCAGGACACCGCCAAGTGTTACGTCGGCTTCCGCTCGGTGCTCACTTATCTGGGCCGTGGCAAGGCCGTGAACGCCGAAGACCTCTAGACCAAGGAATCAGCGCCCGTTACCTTCCCGGAACGAGGGCATTCAACCCGAGACTCTTTCCCCGAAAACCCAAACGAAAGGATCAAGATGAGACCAGGCAGCAAAGCATGGAAGAATTTCATGGCCAAACTGTACGGCATTGGTGCAGCGGTCGTGATCGTAGGCGCGCTTTTCAAGATCCAGCACTGGCCGTTGGCTGACGTGTTCCTGATCCTTGGACTTTCCACCGAGGCTGTCATCTTCATGTTCTCCGCTTTCGAGCCTCCGCACGAAGATCCGGATTGGAGCTTGGTCTATCCCGAGCTGGCCACGGGCGAGCACGCCGATGGCGATGATTTCAAGAAGGAGGACCAGCGCTCGATCACCGAGCAGTTGGATGACATGTTGGAGAGCGCCAAGATCGAACCGGAGCTCATCGAGAGCTTGGGCAATGGCATGCGCACCCTGAGCGATCAGGCCAAGCAGCTGACGGATATCAGCAGCGCAGCCACCGCCACGAACGACTACGTGACGAACCTGAAGGGCGCCAGCGACCGTGTGAGTTCATTGAGCGACAGCTACGCCAAGGCGAGCGAAAGCCTGGTCGGCCTCAGCCAGAACGTGGACGCAGGCAAGAACGCCGGAGAGAGCCTGAGCCGCATGAGCAAGAACCTCAGCGACCTGAACGAGATGTACGAGATCCAGTTGCGCAGCAGCCGCGAGAAGCTGGAAGCCGCCAACCAGATGTTCGAAGGCATGGGCGAGATGCTCTCGCACTTGAAGAACAGCGTGGAGGATACCAAGCGCTACAAGGAGAACATCTCCGTGCTCAGCGACAACCTCGGCAAGCTCAACACCGTTTATGGCAACATGCTGGCTGCCATGACCGTGCGCGGCTGATCGTCACTCCTGCCCCCTAACGACCTCGAAATCCCCACGACCAGACCATGGCAGGCGGAAAGCTGTCCCCGAGACAGAAGATGATCAACATGATGTACCTGGTGCTGACGGCGCTTTTGGCGCTGAACGTATCCAAGGAGATCCTGGACAGTTTCATCACGGTGAACAACGGCCTGGAGAACACCAAGAGTTCCCTGGCCGACAAAGCGAACGAGACGTACACCACGTTCGCCAGCTACGCTCAGCAGAACGCCGAGAAGTACGGCAAGGCGTATGCTTCGGCGCAGCAGGTACAGGGGCTCGCTTCCAGCTTGGTGAACTACATCGACTCACTGAAGGTGAAGGTGATCCACGAATGCGAGAAGCTGCCGGACGAGAAGATCATCGGCAAGGATGCGGCCGGACGCGACACGGTACTGAACATGCAGTATTTGGCGAAGAAGGACAGCTACAACGAGATCACGCACCTGATGGTGGGGAGTGAACCGGCGAAGCCCAAAGAGGGTCCTTGGTCGGCCACCGAGTTGAGGACGAAGTTGGAGGAGTTCCGTGAGAAGGTGAAGGTCGCCGGAGCGAACGAACCGGCTCTGATGGCGAGCGCGGACCGGATGTTCAATTTCGATGACCGTCCGGATGCGGGCGGAACGATGAACAACTGGCAGTCGATCAACTTCTACCACGTCCCCCAAGTAGCGGGCATCACCATCATGTCGAAGATCCAAGCGGACGTCCGCAACCTGGAGACGGAGATGGTGGCCAAGCTGCTCGGCAACGTGGAGAAAACGAGCTTCAAGTTCAATACACTGGACGCCATCGTCAAGCCGCAGAGCAGCTACGTGACCACGGGCAGCAAGTACCGCGCGGAGATCTTCCTCGGTGCGTATGACAACCAGAACGCTCCCAAAGTGTTCATCTGCCCGCCAGGCGCACGCGTTGATACGAGTGGCAAGGTGCCGACGATCGTGGGGGGGCAGGCAGGCGAACCACTCCCCATGGAAGGAGCAAAGGCTATCCTGGAACAGACCGCCAGCGGTGCGGGCCTCAAGCAGGTTTCCGGGATCATCGAGTTCACGCCGGTAGGTGGGGAGAAGGTCATTCAACCGTTCTTCACGGAGTACGAGGTTGCTACCCCAACCTTGGTTGTCAGTCCCACGAAGATGAACGTCTTCTATCGCGGCATCGACAATCCGGTGGAGATCAGCGTCGCGGGCTACAGCGCGAAGGACATTTCTCCGAGCATGTCCAACGGGAGCCTCAGCAAATCAGCGGACGGCTTCATCGTCAAACCGGGAACCGGGCCCACCGCCATGGTGAGCGTGAGCGTAACGAACCCGGACGGCACCAAGAAAGCCATGCCGGGCAAGGAATTCCGCGTGAAGGACATCCCCAAGCCCCAGCCTTTCTTCGGCGGCAAGACGATCACGGACCAGAACATCAAGAAGTCGGACCTGACGGCTTCCGCAGGCGTGATCGCCAAGCTGGAGAACTTCCAGTTCGACCTGACCTTCCAGATCGTGGAGTACACCGTGTCCGCTACGCTCTCCGGCAGCTTGGCCGAGGAGCGTGTGCAAGGCGCAGCCATGTCGGCCAAGGCCAAGGAGATCGTGGCGAAGGTGAAGACCGGTCAGAAGGTGTACCTCGAGAACATCAAAGCCAAGGGGCCTGATGGACGTACGCAAGCCATCGGCACCTTGGCCTTCAAGGTGCTGTGACGGTCGTATCTAAAACCAGCGGACGGATGAACAACCGTGGAACCTTCCTGACAGGCGCTCTGGCGATTGCCTGTTGCTTTTCGGTACCGACGGAGGCGCAGACCGTGTTGGACGGAGCGTACATCAAGGAGCATACGAAGACCCAGCGGGTCGTGCCTTACCCGTACATCCGCGAGGCGGACGTCATGTGGTACCGGCGCATCTGGCGGGAGATCGATGTGACCGAGAAGTTGAACCATCCGCTCTACTTCCCGCTGGATCCGATCAACGACCGCAAGAGCCTGTTCGACGTGATCAAGAACGGTCTTCTGATCGATGGTTCCGTTACGGCCTACGACCCCGGCGTGGATGGATGGAGCGATGAGTTCAAACAGCCGCTGCTCACCGCGCAGGTGAAAGAGAAATTGTCGCGTGTGGATTCGGTCATGGTGGACCGCTTGGATGGCACCGGCCAGGACCTGCAGGTGGTGACCATCGAAACGAAGAGCGAGAACGTGAAACGCTATCGTTTGAAGGAGGATTGGATCTTCGACAAGCAACGGTCCTCGATGGACATCCGCATCATCGGCCTCGCTCCGCTTCGCGAGAAGATGAACGACGATGGGTCGTTGCGCGGCTATGAGGTGCTGTTCTGGCTGTACTACCCCGAGCTGCGATATGTGCTGGTGAACTGGGAGATCTTCAATCGCGAGAACGACGCCGAACGGCGCTCCTTCGACCACGTGTTCTGGACACGGCAGTTCAGCAGCACCATCATCAAGGAGAGCAACGTTTACAACCGCCCGCTGGCCGAGTTCAAGACCGGTATCAACGGGGTGTTGGAGAGCGAGGCGATCAAGCAGAGCCTGTTCGAGTTCGAGCACGACCTCTGGAATTTCTGAGATCCTTATCATCCTTTCGGGGCCCCGGACATCAGTTCCGGGGCTTTTTTTTGGCACATACCGCAACCGCCGCGTGCAGCGTTCCTGCTCGGTGCGTGCCCTGCTGTGCTCCACCCATGTGACGCTCATCGCGGGCTCCCTGCTCGCGCAGGACGCACCTTCCTGCAGGACCAACGATGTGGCCCGGCCGGAACCCCTCCTGCGTGAGGCTGATGTGATGTGGTGCAAGCGCGTCTGGCGCACCATGGACCTTGCCGACCCGGCCAACCGCTCCCTGGCAGCGGGTTCAGACAGTTCGGCCGCCTGTGGCTCCCTCTTCGATGTTATCCGCTTCTGCCTGACCACGGACGCCTCCATGACCGCCTACGACCCCGGACCCACCGGCGCGGATGACCGGTTCACGAGAGCTTTCCGTGCGACCGAACTGGATAGCCTGCTCGGCCATATGGAGGCTGCGCACATCGTCGGCTACCGGCTGAAGGAGGACTGGATCTTCGAGAAGCAGCGGTCGGTGCTCATGGTGCGCATCATCGGTCTTGCGCCTCTCGTGGCGGTACGAGGAGGGGATGGCGAATTCCGAGGAACGCGTGAATGGTGCTGGCTGTATTGGCCGGAATGCCGGAAAGCCCTGGCTCAGTGGCCCGTCGCCCGTGCGCTTCCCGAGGGGGGAAGGCCCAGCTATGAACGGCTTTTCGCTGCGCGCCGATTCACGAGCACGGTGGCCAAGGTGAGCAACATGTACGACCGTTCCCTGCATCATGTGCTCACCGGCATGGATGCCGTTCGGGAGGCCATGCGGCTGGAGCGACAGCTGCACGACTTCGAGCGTGACCTGTGGCACTATTGATCCGGAACAGGCGATCGCCGGAACCGGGTACTTTCGCGGCCCTTTCAGCGGAACGCGATGATCAACGTCAGCAACCTCACTCTGCACTTCGGCGAACGCCCGATGTTCGATGAGGTGTCCTTTTTCATAGGCAAGGAGGACCGGATCGGTCTGGTGGGCCGCAATGGGGCGGGGAAGAGCACGCTGCTCAAAATGCTCGCGGGCGAGGACAAACCCGACAGTGGCAGCATCGACAAGCCGCGGGACCTCACGGTGGGGTATCTCCCGCAAACGATGAAGCACGACCTTTCGCTGAGCCCTCGGCAGATCGCGATGAGCGCGTTCAAGGAGGCTGAATGGCTGGCTTCACGCATCGCCACCATCGAGCACGAGTTGAACGCTTCACTCGATGACGTGGACAAGATGATGCGCCTGGCGGAAGAGCTTGCGCACGCGCATGAACGCCTGAACCACATCGGTGCCGGTGACCACGACAAACAGGTGGAAGAGACCCTGCGGGGTATCGGTTACGCCGAGGCGGACATGGACCGCCCGCTGATGGAACTGAGCGGTGGCTGGCGCATGCGCGCCGAGTTGTGCCGGATCCTCCTTATGAGCCCCGACCTCCTGCTGTTGGACGAACCCACGAACCACTTGGACCTTCCGGCGATCCAATGGTTGGAAGACCTGTTGACGACCTACCCTGCGGCGCTGGTGCTCATCAGCCACGACAAGACCTTCCTGGACCGGCTCACCAAGCGCACGATCGAAGTAGGTGGTGGTCGGCTCATCGACCGTAAAGTGTCCTGGACCCAGTTCGTGGAATTGCGCAAGGACGAGATCGCCCGGCAACAGAAGGCCTATGAGGAGCAACAACGGTACATCGAGCACACCACGGAGCTGATCAACAAGTTCCGCGCGAAGAAGGACAAGGCGGCGTTCGCACAGAGCCTCATCACCAAATTGGAGAAGCTGGAGCGCATCGTCGTGGAGGATGACGCGGCGCGTTCCATGATCGTCAAATTCCCGCCGGCCCCGCACAGTGGGAAGCTGGTGCTGGAAATGCACGGAGCCAAGAAGAGCTATGGTGACCGCGTGATCCTCACCGACGCGGAACTCACGCTCGCACGCGGTGAAGCGGTCGCGCTGGTCGGAGCGAACGGCACCGGCAAGAGCACGGTGATGCGCATGCTCGTGGGCGAGGAGAGCCATGAAGGTGAGATCAGGCTGGGCCATCAGGTCACCATCGGCTACTACGCGCAGGACATGCCCGACCGGCTGGACCCGTCCATGACGATCAAGGAGACCGCCGATCAGGCGGCCAGCGAGGAGAACCGCCAGAAGGTGCGCGGCATGCTCGGCGCGTTCCTGTTCAGCGGTGATGACATCGACAAGAAGGTGAAAGTGCTCAGTGGTGGCGAGCGCGCCCGGGTGGCGCTGTGCTGCATGCTGCTGCGCCCGCTCAACTTCATCCTGCTCGATGAGCCCACGCACCACCTGGACATCCAGAGCAAGGAGGTGATGAAGCAGGCGTTGAAGGACTACGATGGGACTTTCCTGATCGTGAGCCACGACCGTGACTTCCTTCATGGCCTTACGAACCGCTTGCTCGAGGTGAAGGACGGCCGCTTGCGCGATCACCACATGGACATCCTTGAGCTGATCGAGCGCAACAAGGCGGAGGCGAGCATGAACGACACCATGAAGCAGGTGGCCGCGAAACCCGTTGTCACGAAGGCCAAGGCTGATGAGCGCATGCCCCGGAAGGAGCAGGAGAAGGAGCTCCGCCGCTTGAAGAATGAAGTGCAACGTTGCGAGCAGGACCTGGCGAAACTCGAATCCGAGCAGAAGGAGTTGCAGGACCGCTTGGGCAACGGTATTTCCGCGAAGGATGCTGAGGCGGCTTACAAGCGACTGGGGGAACTGGCGTCGCTCATCGAGACGCGCATGCGTGACTGGGAGCGCGCGGGCAGTGATCTCGAAGCCGTTTCGAAAGACCTGGCCTGATCGTTCCCGGTCGATCCGGGGAGAACGACCGGGACAATGCGTTACCCAGGCACGGGTACGGGCATTCATGTCTCCACAAAACCAGTGGAACCATGGCCGCCATCAAACTGCCCCCGCGCCAGCGGATGATCAACATGATGTACCTCGTACTCACCGCCATGCTGGCGATGAATGTGAGCAAGGAGGTGCTGGACGCGTTCGCTGTACTGGATGCCGACCTGGTGCGCAGCGAGCAGGCGCACGAACAACGCTCGCGCATGGAGTACGCCGCTTTTGATGAGGCCGCGCGCAAGTTCCCCGACCGCTTCGGTGAACTGAGCCTCAAGGCGCACAGGGTAGAGGAGCATGCGGACAGCCTCGTCCGGCACATCGAGGACATCAAGCTGCGTGTGATGGCTGAAGCGGAAGGGCGTACCGAAGAGGAACTCACGGGAAAGGCGGCCGATGGACGCGACAC
>JAGODO010000006.1:0-19691 GCA_017998165.1 Flavobacteriales bacterium
TCCTGAACCAGGCGCTCGATTTCCTCATCGCCGAGCACGCGTACGTGAACGAACTGGAAGCGAAGTTGCTGGGCCAGAGCATCGTGTTCAAGGACATCGGCGACCACATCCTGGAGCGCAACATCTACGGAGTGGACATCAACGAGGAGAGCGTGGAGATCGCCCGCCTGAGCCTGTGGCTGCGCACCGCCACCAAGGGCCGCAAGCTGAACGACCTCAGCGCCAACATCAAGTGCGGTAACAGCCTGATCGACGACCCCGCAGTGGCGGGGGCCAAGGTCTTCGATTGGAAGAAGGAGTTCCCGGCGGTGTTCGCAAAGGGTGGGTTTGATGTGGTGATTGGGAATCCACCATGGGGTGCAGATCTGAACGAGGACGATCTATCCTTCATCAAGGCCCGCGATGAGGACATCGTTGTGCGCATGATTGATTCCTTCATGTTCTTCGTTAGTGCGGCACTTCGAATCTCTCAACCGGAAGGCCGCTTAGGACAGATTGTTCCGGACGTGATACTGTACCAAACGGACAATCGGAAACTGAGAGAAAAGCTCCTGCGTGAAACGCACCTTGAGAGGGCCATCAATCTCGGCGATGGAATATTCCAAGACGTGGCACGGCCAAGTGCTATTGTGATTTGCTCCAAGCGCCAAAGCAGTACGGCGAGAACTCTGGTCGGCAGTGTGCAGAAGAACTTCGACGATGATCTTGAGTCCCTCAATCTCGAACCAGTCGAGCAGAGTTTGCTTCTCAGGATGCCGAACTCGATGTTCCCTACGGTGAACTTGAGTGGTTATGCATTGCTGAGTCGATTGAATTTTCCGAAGCTCTTGAGCTATCTCGATGATGATGGAGTGCAGCGGGGAGTTAGTCCGGACCTCAAGGAGGCGTTCATCGTGGATGACCGCATTGTGGAGACCAATCGCTTGGAACTTGAGTATGTGAAGAGCACCGTGACTGGTGGCGTCGACGTCCGAAGGTTTGGTATCGACAATGACATGAAGCGACTTCTCTATGTGTCACGAGAAGTGGACGCTTCACAGATCCGGAACATCGTTGAGTATATCTCCCGGTTCAGGGACAAGATCACTTGTACCGAGGTAAGTCAAGGAAAGCATCCTTTCTATGCTCTTCACAGACCGCGTGACCCAGCGATATTTGAGAAGTCTGGAAAGCTTGTCGGAGTGATTACCGGTGATCGAATCATTGTCGCCCTCGATGCTTCTCGGATCTACCCAACTGATGGTCTCTATGTGTTCTCCAGCAATGGAAGACAGTTGTCGAACAAGGCTCTTGGTTGTCTGCTCAACTCAACCCTGCTCACGTATCTGTACCGTTTGCTTTCCTCAGAGACGGGTCGCACAATGGCTCAGGTCAAGCCAGTTCTTGTCGAGGAGTTGCCAATTGCAGCGCCGAGTGCGAAAGGAGTAGAACATCTCGAGCAACTTCATGACCGCATCGCACAGGACATGGCTTCCCTTCGTGAGATTCAGTTGGGAGTGAATCACCTGCTTCAATCCAAGTACACGCTCCCCACGCTGAGCCGCGCGCTGGAGAATTGGCCGGGCTTGGAGTTCAAGGGCTTTCTGGCGGAGCTGAAGAAGGCGAAGGTGCAACTGACCCTTGCCGAAGAGGCGGAGTGGCTCACCTACTTCACCGCCGAGAAAGCCAAGGCCCAAACGCTGCAAGCACAGATCGCCAAGACGGATAAGGAGATCGATGCGCTGGTGTACGAGTTGTATGGGTTGACGGAAGAGGAGGTGAAGGTGGTGGAGGGGAAGTGAGACGCCGCAAGCGCCCACGACAGCGGGCGCTTGCGGAGTTCATCTATGTTGTTCAGCCCTTGTGCTTCCCGTTCACTTGGCCTTCACCGGTGTCATATCCATACCGCACTTGCTGCATTTGTCTCCTGCCTTGCCCGTTACTTCAGGGTGCATGGGGCAGGCGTGCGTAGCGGTGGCTGTTGCTTTCACGGGGGCCATGGCCATGCTGCACGTACTGCATTTGTCGCCTGCCTTGCCCGTCATTTCCGGGTGCATGGGGCAGGCATAGAGGGCCGCAGGTTGCGTCATCGCCATTCCACAATGCGCGCACTTGGCATCCTTGGCGCCCGTGGCATCGGCGTGCATGGGGCAGCAGTACATGCCCTTGGTCATGGCCATACCGCAATGCGGGCACTTGGCATCCTTGGCACCCATTGCTTCGGGATGCTTCGCGCAACAGTACATGTCCACAGTGGCAGCGGTCGCGTCGGTGGGCGCCACCAAGGCCATTTTGCATTTGCTGCACAGGTCGCCCTTTTTGCCGGTTACCTCCGGGTGCATGGGGCAGCTGTACACGGGCTCGGTGGCCGTAACCGTAGCGGGTGCCTGCTCGTGGTCGTGTTGCGCTGTAGCGCGCGACAACCAAGGGTTGAGGGTGAGCAGTGCGAACGCGAGCGATGCACCGAGGATGGAGCTTGAGAAGGTCTTCATGATTCGTTGGTTCAGTTGTGGGCCATTTCAACAACGCCCATTTCGCGGCAGGCTTTCGCGCAGGCCTCGCAGGCTTCAGCGCAGCGCTTGCAGTGCTCATTGTCGTGCTTGCGACACTCGTTGGCGCACTGATCACAGATCTCTGCGCACAGGGCACAGAGCTTATGGGCAATACTGTCGCCGATCTTGCCATCAGCACGCGCCATGAATGCGGCGGCCATGCGGCAGAGATCAGCGCAATAGCGGTCCAGCTGGATACAATCGGCCATCATCTTCACGTCCGCTTCGCTCAAGCAGGCGGTGGCGCAGTGTTCGCATTCGTTGGCGCAGGTCTGGCAGGCCTGGATGCAGTCTTCGTGCTCCTTGTGCATTGTATGGGTTGGTTAAGTGAGCCACGTTGGCCGCGACTACCGTGCCGCGGAACCTGTTCCTTGCGGTAGCGCGGGGCATCCCGTGCCCACCACGTGATGCCCCATGTTGCTGGGGCAAAGCTTGCCCGCTCCGGTGGGGAAGAAGGATGCGCCATGCCTTCGCACCACATCACCGTGTCGGGGTTTCTGTGCAGCAAGGCGCCTCGGCCCATTTCGTGAGCGCACATGACCTCTCGGAGACCTTTGAGGGTGCAGAAATGATCCCTCCGCTGTGGAGATCCCGGTAGGCCGAGGCCGCATGCGGTTTATCGGCCGCGCTGTTAATTCGCGCCCGCTGAACCCTGCCCCATGCGCGCTTTCATCACCAAGTACCCCGTAGCTGTCTTCGTATCCCTCACCCTGCTGGCCCAGTTCGCCGTGGTGCTGGCCACTTGGTGGCTCATACCCGAGGGTCAGGAAATGCACAGCGACAGCCCAGGGGCCCAAATGGCCCACATGGTTTTCCGGTTCAGGGTGTTTTTCCCCCTGCTCCTCGCGATGGCCATGACCGTATACCTGGATGGGTGGGTGGGCCTCAAAAAACTCTTCGGTTCCTATTTCCACTGGAGGGTGCCGGCCAAGTGGTACATGCTCGCCTTTTCTTGGAAGTTCATGTTGGGCTACTTGGGCATAGCCAGCGTGATAGCCTTCGGCATGGACACCACGGATCATTGGCTCAACTACAACTGGCTCACCGAGATCATCCGCAACGCCGCTTTCGTGGTGGGCATCGCCTTCGTGGAAGAGACCAGTTGGATCCGCTTCTCCGTTACCCGTTTACAGGAAAAGCGCTCCGCACTCTTCAGCGCTGGTTGGGTCGGTTTGGCTTGGGGCATCTGGTACCTGATGATGATGCTCCTGGGGGAGGGCGTGCCGGATGGCATTCCATGGTATGCCTTCATGATATCCATGTTCAGCCTGAGCGTTTTCTTGACGTGGGCATATAATTCCACACGGAGCGGAACGGTGCTGTTGATCATGCAGGTCTTCAGCAACTGTGCGTTCCTCGTGGTGCCCATGCTCCCGGTGCCCGAGAAACCGCCCTACTTCATGAATGCCTTCGTCGTGCTCTTCCTCATGGTGTCCTTCGTCATCATCCGCCTGTGCGGTGCACGCAACATGTCGCGCTACGAGCGTGCCCGCTGGAGTGACCCGGCGGACCAGATGCCCGTTCCCGCGACCGGTGAGCCTCGGAAGAGCTGAGTCCACTGCACCCAGCCTTCCAAGGGCCTTAAGAGAAAAGAGTGTCGGAGTGAGTGTGGGAAGGTGCCATCTTTGGGGCATGACCCGGTGGAGCTCCATGTGGTGCAAGAGCATAGCAGCGCTTTCGCTGTTGGCGCTGTGCTTCGCTCTGGTGGTACCCGCGATGTGGACGATGCGCTGCGTAGGCACCGACCGCAGCAGCGTGCAATGGGGCCAGGCGCGCGAGTGCCAAGCCCCGGTAAAGCAGACGGACGGCCCCGCCATGCGCGTGCATTGCTGCTCCTTCAGTTCGGTGGTGAGCAACGTGGAGGACTTCACGTGGGAGGAGGGCACACCCGTGTTCCTCGTACCCGTTCTCTTCTTGGACAGCCCGCGATACGTGCCCCTGGAGGCCGCGCGCTGCAAGGATGTCCCACAGCACGCGCATGGCCCGCCATTGGACCATCGCTCACGCTGCCTCCTGGCCACCGGCCAGTTGAGGGTATAGAACAGTTGTTGGAAGGTTACCCCGGGCGCGAGAGCGTACGGGGTCCGCTACTTGTATGTCCAACGTCAGAACCAACACTGTGGAAATTCCAACCCGATCGGAACCTGCACCCTTGCCCGGCACGGAACGCTGGGTACCCTCCCCGTGGGTCATCTTCATGAACCGCGTGCTCAACAAGCTGCGTTCGCCCGTGGTGCTGCACAGCCGCTTCGACCATCGGGAGGACATGGTGAGTATGGAGCAGATCTCCAATCTCGAACTGCTGTTCACCGACGTGGTCGACCGCAAGGTGCCCGGTGCCGTGGTGGAACTGGGTTGCTACATGGGCAGCACCGCTGCGGTTTTCGCCAGCCTGCTCCAGGCCCACGATGCCAAGCGCCCCTTCCATGTATATGACCGGTTCGACATCGAACTGGGGACGAGCCATGGTGTGTGGCAAGCCTTCGCCCGTCGGATGCTGGACGCCAAAGTGCCGATGCCGACCATCCACCCGGGGGACATCTTGGACACCGTGCCGCGCGACCTTCCGCAGGCGATCGCGTTCGCCCATGTGGACCTTGGCACAGGGAGCGAAATATTCGGGCATGTGAGCTTGATGGCTCACGGACTCAGCCACATCTACGCCCGGATGTCGCGCGGGGGCGTCATCGTGTTCATGGACTACCATGTGCCGGGCCGTACCGTGCAGGGCAATGATTCCAATCCGGGCGTGCGCCTCACGGTGGATACCTTCTTCGAGAACAAGCCCGAGAAGCCGCGCATCCTTTATGGTGGGCCATGCTCCCACGCCTACATACGGAAACAATGAGGGCCCTGGTCATCGTCGCATCCGCCCTCGCGGTATCGGCCCGTGCGCAAACGCCGCTGCCCATACCCCCGGTGCTCTCCGGAGCGGTGATCGACCTCACCCTCCAAGAGGACACGACATATTTCCATCCCGGTGAGCCCATACCCACCTACGGGTACAACGGTGCGTTGCTCGGCCCCACGCTCCTGCTGGTACAGGGGCAGTCCGTAACGCTGAACGTGACCAATACACTGCCGGACCTCACCACCACGCATTGGCATGGCCTGCACGTGAGCCCCGCGAACGATGGCGGCCCGCATTCGCTCATCTACCCGAACACCACCTGGTCGCCGTCGTTCACCGTACTGGACCGCGCCAGCACCTTCTGGTACCATCCGCACGGCCATGGCCTCACGGACTTCCAGGTGAGCATGGGCGCAGCGGGTATGATCATCGTGCAGGATGCGCAGGAGGCCCCGCTCGACCTGCCGCGCACCTATGGGGTGGACGACATCCCCCTCATCCTGCAGACCAAGCCCATCGTGGACGGGCAGATCATGCTGCACACGGGACTGGACAGTGTGGTGGTGGCCAACGGCGTGCGCGATGCTTGGAAGGAACTGCCCGCGCAAGTAGTGCGCCTGCGCTGTTTGAACGGCGCATCGGAGCGCAGCTTCCAACTGGCCTTCGACAATGGCATGCCCTTCCACGCGATCGGTACGGATGGTGGCCTGCTTACCGCACCGGTAGCCCTTACCACCGCCCGACTGATGCCGGGCGAGCGGCTCGAAGTGCTCGTGGACCTGAGCGCGCTCCAAGGCGATACCCTGCGCCTGATGAGCTTGGGCAGCTTGCTGCCGAACGGCATCATCGGTTCAGCGCAAGTGGGCAACGGCCAAGCCTATTTGGACGGCTACCAGGAGAACGCGCTGAACGGGTCGGACTTCCGGCTCGTCACGTTCACCGTAGGACCGCCGACAGCGGAACCGGTCACGGTGCTACCGGCTACCCTCGTGCCCGTGATCCCCTACCCGATCGCGGACGCGGACAACACCCGCTCCTTCACCTTCCAGTCCGAGAGCATGGGACCCATGGAGATGATCGAAGGCCCGTTCACCACGAACGGTGTGCTCATGGACATGGATGTGATCAACGAGGTGGTGCCTCTGGGCGCTACCGAGATCTGGGAATTCACCAACAACACCATGGTGGGCCACCCCATACACATCCACGATATCCAGTTCAACATCCTGGACCGCAACGGCGCACCGCCGGACGCGTGGGAGACCGGTTGGAAGGACGTGGTGTACGTGCCGCCGATGGGCAGCGCGCGTGTGATCAGCCGCTTCGATGACTTCGCTGACCCCGAGATGCCATACATGTACCACTGCCACCTGCTGATGCACGAGGACGAGGGCATGATGGGCCAATTCCTCGTGGTGGACAACATCGGCCTGGATGAGCCGAGCACGACCACGCTCGCGCGCGCATGGCCAAACCCCATCGCAAACGGTGAATGCCGTGTGACCTGGCCCAGTGCTACCGGCGCGGTACAAGCCACGATCGTGGATGCGCTAGGGCGTGTGTGCCAACGCACTCGTCTCGGATCCCACACCGAGGGGAGCACCCTTCCCCTGCCCGGCTTGGCACCGGGCAACTATCTCCTGCGCCTCACCGACGCGCGCGGGAACACCGAACAACTCACCCTTTCCCTCACACACTGAAAAACCGAACGTCCGTGCATGCACGGCAAATCTTGAACGACCATGAGAACGACAACGACCCTTTTCTGCCTGAGCGCACTGCTCACCCTGAACGCGCAGACCACCGCGCTGGATTTCACCGCCGACGATTGTGACGGTGTGCCGCACAACCTCTTCAGCGAGCTCGACGCGGGCAACGCCGTGATCCTGGAGCTGGTGATGATGGGCTGCCAACCGTGCGTCACCGCCGCGCACAGCATCACGGACAACGTGCTCCCGAACGTGAGCGACCCCACCCGGGTGAAGTACTACAGCATCGGCTACACCAACTCCATCAACTGCACGCAGATCAACAATTGGAAGAACACCAATGGCTTCGCCCACCAGGTGTTCGCGGGCATGAGCGCGCAGACCACCTACTACGGCGGCATGGGCATGCCCACGGTCGTGGTGCTCGGTGGCGGGTCCAGCCATGGGGTGTATTACTCCGAACAAGGCCATTCGAACAGTGATAACCCCGCCATCATCGAAGCCCTCAATGCGGGGCTCGCGGCCGCGAACAGTGTTCCTGAACAGCAAGCGCCCGTTGCCGGTGCCAGCCCCAACCCCGCGCATGACGTACTGACCATCACCGGCGGTACGTGGGATCGCATCCGGGTGCTCGATGCGCAAGGCAAGGAGGTAGCCGCCCTGCGCGTGCAGAACGGCCGTGCGGATGTTTCCGCCCTGCCCAACGGCGCCTATGTGGCCGTGCTGACCGGAGCGGCCGACCGCCAGACAACACTGCGCTTCGAGAAGCGATGACGCGACGGTACGGCTTCATGCTCTGCACCACATTGCTCGGCGCGTGCGGGTCCACGGTGGACAACGCGCGGGTGACGGCTGTGCGGGTGAACGGGAACTGCAGCATGTGCGAAGAGACCATTGAAGAAGCCGCGCCCGATGGGCTCGCCGAAGTGGACTGGGACCGCAAGACCCGCAGCGCGCTGGTGACCTACGATTCCACGCGCATCACCTTGGACGGGGTGCTGAAAAAGGTGGCCCAAGCCGGTTATGACAATGAGCGATGGACGGCTCCCGACAGCGTCTATGAACGGCTGCCGCATTGCTGCCAGTATACCCGCACAGGTACCCGTATCGCGCCACCCGTCGGCAGCGACAACATGCACGATCATTGACCTCGAAACAAGAACACATCCCATGGCCCTCCGCATAACCACTCCTCTTCTCCTTTGCCTGCCTTTGCTCGCAGGTGCACAATCCCTTTCTTGGGACACTCCCGTGGATGTCGCACCCGCCAACGCCGGCACCTTGCGCCCCCGCATCGTGCTGAACGGCGATGGTGCTCCCGTGGTGTTGTGGGCGAACGCGTCCAGCCAGTGCTATTCGGCCGTAGGCATGGGCAGCAGCTTCATGCCGCCTTCCATGGTGAGCCCAGCGGGTTTGGAAGTAGCCACGTCCGATTGGCAGGGCCCCGGCATAGCCGCCAGCGGCAACGCGCTCTGGGCCGTGTTCAAAGGCCTGCCCGAGGATGAACGCCCCTCCTACCTGGTGGGCAGTACCGATGGCGGGAGCACCTGGAGCGATACGCTCCGGATAGACCCCGAGGACGGGCTGCTCTCGCGGTTCCCCGCCGTGGCGGTAGGGCCCGGTGGCGAACCCATAGTGCAGTACATGCAATTCTCGCCCGGCTTCGGGGAGGCACGCCACGTGGTGCGTCACATGATGGGCGGCATGTTCATGGGCGTAGAGCAGGTAAGCACGCCCTTCGCACCGGGCTATGTGTGCGATTGCTGCCCCGGCCAAGTGATCGCGGACGGCGACCGAGCGGTGGCCATGTACCGCAATGCGGGTGGCAACATCCGCACCATCTGGGGTGCCGCTTCGACCGATGGGGGCATGTCGTTCCCCACAGGTGCCCAATTGGATGCCACCAACTGGTTCCTGGCCGCTTGTCCCTCCAGCGGCCCTGCGGGTTACTTGGCCGATGACAGCGTTCGCTATGTATGGATGTCCGGCGAGGAGAACGGTGCCAAGGTGTACCTGGGCAGTGCGGACGCGACCACGCTCAGCCCCGGGTCCCAGCAGAACGTACATCCGGGGCAGGACGGGTCATTGATGCAGAACTACCCGCGCATCGCCGGCAGCGGCGATACACTGGGTGTGGTATGGGAGCAGAGCAGCGGTGGCAGCCGAGAAATCCTCTTCGCCTGGAGCACCACCGGTGTCACAGGGCTGAGCGCTCCGGACACCGTGAACGTGGACCTCATGCACGCGCAGGAAACGCCCGACATCGCCTTCGCTGACGGGACCTTCCACTTCGTGTGGAGCGAAGTGAACACCGGGCAGGTGCGGTACCGCCGTGCGGTGTTCGAGACCAACACCGGGTTGAACTCTGCCCAGATCGCAACCTCTACCGCACCCGTTTATGATGCAGTTGCGCACCGCCTTTCCTTCAGTGGCGCATCCTCCGGGAACCTTACCGTAAGCGATGCGAGCGGCCGCGTTCTTCACATCAAGAATGTATCCGTTTCCCCCGTTGACCTACCGGCGCTGCCAGCAGGTACATATATGGCATCCTTGGTGGACCGCACCGGGCTGTCACATACCCTGGCCTTTGTGGTGCCTTAGCCATGCTAGACCACAGCACGACGAACACCACTGTTCACCGGGCTACGTGGCGGAGGTGGAGGCGGTGGCGGTGGGCCTTGGCCGCAATGGTGGTGCTTGGGGTGCTCGGCTTGGTGGCATCCCGCATCGCGAGCAGTCCCTTGGACACCGATGAGGTGATCGGCAGCTACGCGCCTTCCGTGCCATGGACCCTGCGTGGCACGGCAGCATTCCCCGAAGCCATCACCATGGACGTGAACGGATGGCTCACCGTGCGTACATCCATGGGCACTGAGCAGCGGAACCGGTGGTGGTGGGACGGCGATGAAGGCTGGGTGCGGTGCGACCTGCCCGAGCTGGACCGGCGCATCCGGGGCTACCGGGGTTGGACGGGACCCGTCCTGTACTTCCGTTGCGCCGAACCGATGAACCGCCCCGAAGAGGTACGCTTGGAACGCCTCGACTGAGCCATGGACGAACAACCGCCCACCAGCCCCACAACGGCATTGGACCGCCGGTTGGAAGCGGTCTGTACCGCACTCGGGGTACTCATGTTGGCACTTGCCTTCCAGGTCGGCACGCGCGCGACCGAAGGACTGACGTGGGGTGCGTATGTGGACTTCGACCGCGATGCGTCCTTCGCGCGCAGCGTTCAGGAAGGCCACTACGGGGAAGACCCGCTCTACCGGGGCGAGTCGCTCTGGTTCACGCCCTTGATCTTCACCTTCGAAGCGTACGCTTCACGCGCCCTCGGTATGGACCTGCACGTTTTCCAAGCCCGCGCGGGGGCATACCTCAACATGCTTGTCCCCCTCGCCTTCTGGTTCATGGCCCGGCGCCTGTTCGGGCCGGTGGTCGGGGTGGCGGCGTTGATTGCGCACGTCTGCCTGATGCAAGGGCAGGAACCGGGTTGGGCCGTTTCCACTTACTCGCCGTGGTTCCTGCCGATGATCTTCTGCCAGTGCCTGTTCTACTTCTCCATGCCCCTCCTCGTGCGCACGTTCGACAGCGGTTCCAACAGGACGTGTGCGCTCATGGGCGCGGTGGCGGGCATCCTGTTCTTGGGCCATGCGGCCCCCGCCATCATCCTGGTGGTCCTCATCGCCGTACAGGTGATCGGTTCCGTTCTGGGCGCGTTGCGCGAAGGGAATAGGCGCGCAGCCATCCGGCACATGGCCCATGGTGCCATCGCCGGCTCCCTCTTCATCCTGGTCACCTTACCGCTCACCTGGTATGTGGTGGGCGACTATGTGCTCGACCAGAAGAACCGCGTGCCTTCCGCATTCACCTATATGCCGCTGTCCCTCCGCCATGGCGAGCTCTTCCTGTTCCACAACCTGAACTGGGTGAACATGATCGCGCTGCTCGGGTTGGTGCGCTTGTGGCGGGTGCCTGCTACCACGGTCGTGCGGCTCCTGCGCTCGTGGATGCTGGTGAGCGTTTGCCTCCTGGTCTACGCGTACTTGGCCGTGGCGCTCGGCGAAAAGTCGGGCATCAAACTGCCGCAGTCCGTTCCCGCCTTCCATTTCTACTTCTACCTCAAGGCCGTGCTCGCCGTCGGCTTCGGCCATGGCCTGTGGTTCCTGCTGGAACGGGCTGTGCATACCGTACGACCATCGAATGCTTCATGGACAGCGCCCATCCATGTGGGCATCGTTTCCTCCATCTTCCTCGCCGTGTTCCCCACCTACGCCAACCGCTCGGACATCGCCGTGGTGCGCCACCGCGCGCTGGAGCGCTCGGCCAATACCGCTGCGGCCGACATGCGCGACCGCTTGGTGGAACTGGTGCCTTGGGACGCGGTGGTGCTCTGCGATGAGGAACTGACCATGGAAGTATTGATGGCCTCGGCGCGCAAGACAGTGGCCACGGCGAGTTCCATGGCCAATCCATACGTGCCCCCTGAACCGCGCATGCGAGCGCGCGATGAACTGTTGAGCGGGCTGGAACGGGCTGGAACCGACATCGGCGTCACCCTCGCGGCTTACGATGTCGCCTATCTGTTGGTGCGCACAACGGATAGTGTCCCCGCCTCAGCGCGGCTGCGGTGGTTCCCCCATGAGGTATATGCGAACGCCGGTTACGCGCTGTATGCGCGGCAGTCTACTGTGCCGTTGCCGTGATGTCGGGGCGATATAAACCTTTCCGGTCAGGATGTAACGCGTAGGGTCCTCGGTGGCCGGTGCTTTGTACCGTCAAAACACGACCAACCATGGACAACACGAACATCACCCTCCCACTGCTCGACGTACACAGCGCGCATTGCGCACTACGCGTAGAGAAGGCCATCCGCACGGTACCCGCCATCGCCGGTGCCGAGGTGGACCTGAACGCACAGGTGGCCAAGCTTTCCAGCACCTCGCCCGCACAGGCCGTGCGCGGGGCGGTGGCCGCCATCCGTGAAGCCGGCTACAATGTGGCCACGGAGCAGCACCGTTTCACCACCACCGGCGTCACGTGCGCGGGTTGCGCGAACAGCGTGGGCACCATCCTGAACAAGCTGCCCGGTGTGATCAGCGCCCGGGTGGACCCTGTGGAAAAGACGGCCGAGATCGAAGTGGTCAAGGGTACCTTGTCCATCGACGACCTGTCGAACGCATTGAGACCCGCGGGTTACGGCCTCATCCGCCAAGCCGCCTGATACGCTACGCCATGACCGCCGAGAAAAGCACCTTGGTGCTGCCCGTGGAGAACATGGACAGCGAGCATTGCGCGCTGATAGTGGACAAGGCCCTCGGGACCGTGACCTCCATCGGTGCCCACCACGTGGAACTGAACAACCGCAGCGCGGTGCTGGAGAGCACTACGCCCGTTGAGGCCGTGCGCGACGCAGTGAAGGCGATCCGCGACAACGGGTATGAAGTGCCCACATTGAGGCGCACCTTCCCGGTAACGGGCATGACCTGCGCGAGCTGCGTGAGCAGCGTGGAGAGCATGTTGCTCGCCCAGCCCGGCGTGTTGAAGGCCGCAGTGAACCTGGCCACCAATTCGGTGCAGGTGGAATACGTGCCCGGTGTGATCCAGGAACGCCGCATGCGCGCCGTGATCCAGAGCATCGGCTACGACCTGGTCCTCGGCGAGGAGCGCGAAGTGGCCGCGGACCTGGAGTCGTTGCAGCGGGAGCGCCTCGCAACGCTGCGCTGGAAACTGTGGGCGTCCATCGCGCTCACGGTTCCGGCCATGGTGGTGGGCATGGTGTGGGAACACGCCACTTGGGCCACTTACGTCCAGTGGGCCATGGCCACTCCCGTGGTGCTGGTGTTCGGTTCGCAGTTCTTCATCAACGCGTGGAAGCAGGCGAAGCACCGCAGCGCGAACATGGACACGCTGGTGGCCATCGGTACGGGTACGGCCTATGTCTTCAGCATCTTCAATACCCTGAACCCTTCGTTCTGGACCGCGCGCGGGTTGATGCCGCATGTGTATTTCGAGGCGGCCTCGTCCGTGGTCACCTTCATCCTGCTGGGCAAATTGCTGGAGGAACGCGCGAAGGCCGGTACGTCCAGCGCCATCAAGAAGCTCATGGGCCTGCGCCCGAGCACGGTGCTGCGGGAAGGTGCGGATGGCCAACCACAAGAGGTGCCCATCGCCGATGTGAACGTGGAGGACATCCTCGTGGTCCGTCCGGGCGAGAGCATCGCCGTGGACGGCGAGGTGATCGGCGGCGAGAGCTACGTGGACGAGAGCATGATCAGCGGTGAGCCGATACCCGTTGCCAAGATCCCGGGTGCGCACGTGCTTGCGGGCACCATCAACCAGAAGGGCAGCTTGCGCATGCGGGCGCAGAAGGTCGGATCGGCCACGCTCCTGGCGCAGATCGTGCGCGCCGTGCAGGACGCCCAAGGCAGCAAGGCCCCGGTGCAGAAGCTGGTGGACCGCATCGCCGCGATCTTCGTTCCCATCGTCATCGGCATCGCTGTGCTCAGCGCCATCGCCTGGTGGGTGCTCGGCGGCGAACACGCGTTCACCCAAGGGCTGCTCGCCTTCGTTACCGTGCTGGTGATCGCCTGCCCCTGCGCCTTGGGTTTGGCCACGCCCACGGCGATCATGGCGGGCATGGGCAAGGGCGCCGAGAACGGCATCCTGATCAAGGACGCGGAAAGTCTCGAACGCGCCCGCAACATCACGGCCATCGTGCTGGACAAGACCGGTACCATCACCGAGGGCAAGCCCGAAGTAGTGGAGGCCATGGGCCTCGAAGATGCCGCCCTTGCATCCGCGTTGTTCGCGATCGAGTCGCGCTCGGAACATCCGTTGGCGGAAGCGGTGGTACGACACCTTCACAGCACGGGTGTACGTCAGGCACCTGCGATCGGTGGATTTGAAAGCCTTACGGGCAAAGGCGTGAAGGCCGTGGTGAACGATACCACCTGGTTCGTGGGCAGCCGCCGCTTGCTGGAAGAGCACGGCATCTCCATCGGGGAGGAATACCGTGATACCGAGAAGCGTTGGCAGGAAGCCGCGCACACCGTGATCTGGTTCGCGGATGCGAAAGAGGTGCGTGCCGCCATCGCGATCGCGGATCGGATCAAGCCATCCGCCATGGAAGCCATTGCGCGTTTGAAAGCGGCCGGCGTCAAGGTCTTCATGCAGACCGGCGATTCGCGTCGCACCGCCCAGGCCGTGTCGAAAGCAGTGGGCATCGATGACTTCCGCAGTGAGGTGCTCCCTACCGACAAGGCAGCCTTCGTCACCGCGTTGCAGCAAAAAGGTCACGTGGTGGCGATGGTGGGCGACGGCATCAACGACAGCGAAGCGCTCGCCAAGGCCGATGTGAGCATCGCCATGGGCCAGGGCAGCGACATCGCCATGGACGTGGCGCGCATGACGCTCATCAGCACCGACCTGAACGCCATACCGCGAGCCATCACACTCTCACGCAAGACGGTCAACCTCATCCGCCAGAACCTCTTCTGGGCCTTCATCTACAACGTGCTGGGCATCCCCATCGCGGCCGGCATCCTGTATCCCATCAACGGCTTCGTGCTCAGCCCCATGATCGCCGGTGCGGCCATGGCCTTCAGCAGCGTGAGCGTGGTGAGCAACAGCCTGCGCCTCCGTTGGGCCCGGCTCGACAATTGAACGAACGACCATCATACCCGAACGAACATGAGAAGCCTCCTTTCCCTCATCGCGCTGCCCGCGCTGCTGTTCTTCAGCAGTTGCAGCGCCCAGATCAAGAACGCCCAGAGCACCACCGTGCGCGTGGATGGCGATTGCCCCATGTGCGAGAAGACCATCGAGAAGGTCGCCTACGTGAAGGGCGAAGCGGAAGCCGATTGGGATGTGGACGCGAAGACCGCGCGCATCACCTTCGACAGCACACACACCAGCATTGACGCCGTGTTGCAGCGCATCGCCCACGCGGGATATGACAGCGAGCGCTACCTCGCTCCCGATGCCGCCTACGCCGCGCTGCCCGGTTGCTGCCAGTACGTGCGCACGTTCAAGAAAGCGCCGCTGACCCCGACACCCGTCGACCATGCCGGGCATGAAGCGACGGGCACGGACCATGCGCAACATGGCAGCACTTCCCCCGATACGCTTGCTGCGCAAGTTCCGGCGAACCCCAAGGCCGACCAGTTCAATGGCCTCTTCGCGGCCTACTTCGCTTTGAAGGACGCGCTCGTTGCTTCGGATGCCAAGAAGGCTGCCGCGCGTGCTTCCGAATTGTCCGCCGCGGTGAAAGCCGTGCAGATGGAGCGCATGGGACCTGAACTGCATGGTGCTTGGATGCAGGTGATGGAGCCGCTCGCGAACATCAGCGCGGGTATCGCTTCGAAGACGGATATCGACGCGCAGCGCAAGGCCTTCTCGGAACTCTCAGCACCAATGCTCGCACTGGTGAAAGTCGCGCCGCGTCCGGAAGCGGTCTACTACGATCACTGCCCCATGTATGAAGGCGGTGCGGACTGGCTGAGCCAGGAGAAAGGCATCAAGAACCCGTTCTATGGCTCGATGATGCTCACCTGCGGAAGTGTCAAGGAGACCATCACGAAGTAAGGCTTGCGACCACGCTCCATGGACTTTCCTCGCATCCTCCGTATCGCGATACAGGTGATCGCCCTGTTGCTCTTCCTGCTGAGCAGAGGCTTGGCCACTGCGCAGGACAGATACGGAACACGCGCGTTGGGCACGTCGGTGCCGGGCGGCGACTTCACTTCGCGCATAACCCGCTATGACCTCACCATCCGGGACACCATCGTCAACTACACGGGCAAGGCGCGCAAGGCCTTTACCGTGAACGGGCAGATGCCCATGCCCACCCTCACCTTCACCGAGGGCGACACGGCGATGATCGTGGTGCACAATGCCATGGAGAAGGAAGAGACCTCCTTGCACTGGCATGGCATCATCCTGCCCTACCAACTGGACGGTGTTCCATACCTCACCACGGCCCCCATCAAGGCGGGTGAAACACAGGTTTACAAGTTCCCGGTGGTGCAGAGCGGCACCTATTGGTACCACTCGCACACCCGGCTCCAGGAGCAGAACGGCATGCACGGCGCCCTCATCATCCACAAGCGCAATGCGGAGCCCATGCCGGAGCAAGTGCTCATCCTGAGCGAGTGGACGGACATGAAGCCAGGCGAGGTCCACCGCCGCCTGCACGCCGCGAACGATTGGAGCGCCATCAAGAAGCACCGGATCCGTCCGGGCACCGTGCAGAGCTACAGCGATGCCATCAAGGACGGCGCCCTCGGCGTGAAGCTCACCAATGAGTGGAAGCGCATGAACGCCATGGACGTGAGCGATGTCTACTACGACCTCCTCTTCGCCAACGGCAAACCCGTGGATGAAGCGCCGCAGTTCAAGGCCGGCGAGCGTGTGCGCGTGCGGCTCATCAACGGCGGGGCGAGCAGCTACTTCTGGATCACCTATGCCGGCGGGAAGATGACCGTGGTGGCCACGGATGGCATCGATGTGGAACCGGTGGAAGTCGATCGCTTCATCATGGGCATCGCCGAGACCTACGACATCATCGTGACGATCCCAGCGGACAGCACGGCCTATGAGCTGATAGCCACCAGCGAGGACCGCGTACGCTCCACCTCCCTCTGGCTCGGCAGTGGCATCCGGCAACTGGCCGCACCGCTGCAGCCGCTGAAGTACTTCGCGGGCATGGACATGATGAACGACATGATGAAGATGAACGGCGACCTCGACGATATGGGCATGAACATGAGCCTCCAGCAGATGGACATGAACGTGGTGATGTATCCGGAGATCACGGGCGCAAAAGCCAGTGAGCGAGCCGATGATGGCGAAAACCGCTATAACAGCAATGCGCTCTCCAGCATCGTTACGCTCAACTACGCCATGCTGCGTTCACCTACCAGCACCGCATTGCCGCCCGGGCCTGTGAAGGAGATGCGCTTCGAGCTGACGGGCAACATGAACCGTTACCTCTGGGCCATCGACAACAAGACCGTATCAGAGACCGATCGCATCCTGATCCGCAAGGGTGAGAACGTACGCATCATCCTTTACAACAACAGCATGATGCGCCACCCCATGCACCTGCACGGCCACTTCTTCCGCGTGGTGAACGGCCAGGGCGACCATTCCCCGTTGAAGAACGTGTTGGACATCATGCCCATGGAGACGGACACCATCGAGTTCGCCGCCACCGAAACGGGTGACTGGTTCTTCCATTGCCATATCCTCTACCACATGATGAGCGGCATGGGCCGCGTATTCAGCTACGAGAACACACTGCCCAACCCGCAGTTGCCCGATGCGAAGAAGGCCGCGCGGCTTTTCGCACGTGACGATAAGGAATGGCACTTCATGTTCCAGAACGACTTCGCCACCAACGGCAATGACGGGGAGGCCATGTTCATGAGCAAGCGCTGGAACCTGCAGGCCGAGTGGCGCCTCGGCTACATGGAAGAACACGGCCAGGAAGTGGAAGCCCACTTCGGCCGGTTCTTCGGGAAGATGCAATGGCTGTTCCCCTATGTGGGCATCGACTGGCGCTCCCGCAGCATGCACATGGAAGGTCCGGAGGACAATCTCTTCGACCAACAGAATACCAAGGACAGTCGCAGCGCTGTGTGCTTGGGTATCCAATACACCCTGCCTCTGCTGTTCGTGGTCGACGCCCGCATGGACACCGACAACAAACTGCGCGCCCAGCTCATGCGTGAGGACATCCCGCTCACGCCCCGCCTGCGCATGGACCTGATGGGCAACAGCGACCTGGAGTACATGGGTCGGTTCCGCTATGTGCTGGACAAGACCTGGGCGGTATCCACGCACTACGACAGCGACATGGGCCTGGGCGTGGGAATGACGCTCAGCTACTGACCCCGCACTACGACCGCGCGGTCGCGAATTCCTTATCGGTGGTCGTGACCACCACGTTCGCAGGGGCTTCCGGTTCCGCCCGCGCGTTCCACTTGGCGCGGGTGCCGGAGACACATAATTGCTGCGGCCCGGCCCGCCATACGATGATGAGCGCCAAGGTGCAGAAGGTCAGGGCATAGGCCACGGCAAAGGTCTGGTCCAGGTCCGGCCCGTTGGGCAGGATGGGTACCAGCAGGAACGTGCAGTTGCTGATCACCTGCATGACGAAGAGCACGGTGCCGCTGCGTGTCTCGTTGTACACCCAGCTGAGGAAGAAGGTGAGGCTGATCATCGAGAGCAGCGCCGCTTGCCAGGCCACGCCCGAGGGAACGCCTTCGCGGAGGAAGACCATGGGCACATACCACGCGCCCCAAGCGGCACCCACCGTGAGGCAGCTGCGCCAGGCCGGGTATTTCGCCTGCATGCGCGTCACCCCGAACTTCATCCAGGAGGTCTCCTCCACCAGCGCGATGCCCAGGATGAACGGCAGGTTCTTCAGCAACGAGGTGAACAAGTGCGCGTCCAACGGCACGGCGGCGGGCCAGGCCTTCAAGCCCAGCAACACAGCCATGGAGATACCGATGTAGCCCAGGATCGCCTTCCACGACAGGGCCATTACATACCATTTGGCCGGCACGCGCCAGTGCAGGAAGGACCCGAACAGATGCTCCAATCCTCTGCGGCCCTCCAGCCACCAGGTGATTCCGACGGCGATCAGCAACGGCCAGAACGGGCGGCTGCGGAACACATTGTGCGCCATGGGGTGCC
This sequence comes from Flavobacteriales bacterium, assembly GCA_017998165.1. Classification (GTDB taxonomy): domain Bacteria; phylum Bacteroidota; class Bacteroidia; order Flavobacteriales_F; family PHOS-HE28; genus PHOS-HE28. The sequence continues at coordinate 18,789 of JAGODO010000006.1, forward strand.
CGTCCAGGCTGCCCCCGTCCATCAGACGATAGGCCAGCAGCACCAGCCCGACCTGAAAGCCCAAGGTGAGCGTGATGAAGGTGGCGACCGGGTTGCGGGAAACGAAGGTTTTCATGCGAAGGATCGCGAATGTACCGGGTCTGATGTATACGGTTCAAGTCCCACTTGCCAGGTATGGAATACAGCCCTTGAGGCCGGGAATGGCTGGTTTGGATGCACGGTACACCGCCCCGGAAGCACACTGTTCCTGCCACCGGCTCGCCGGGAACCACCACTTGCTCAACCCTGCTACCGCCCGGCCGCCGGACGAGCTTGTTTAGCACCCACAACGACAGTACAACACTTCAATACCACACACCTCGAAGCCCCTCGGGCCGAGAGAGAAAGCAACACCAGGCGTAGCCCGTAAGCTGCACTGGCGCGAAAGACCTCCAGGAGCGCCGTAACGCTCCACCCCAGGTCAACGCAACCACCACCCCGGGGCCCTTGGGCCTTGTGAAAGCAGCAGACCCGGTCGCCATAAGCGCCGGGTTTCCGCTTTTCAACCTACTCGAACAGGTTGCCCGGCCTTACGCTCGGCACCTTGCCCAAGTGCCGGTAGGCCCGCTCCGTACAGAGCCGCCCGCGCGGTGTGCGCTGCAGATAACCTTCCATGATGAGGAAAGGCTCGTACACTTCTTCGATAGTGCCGCTCTCCTCCCCTACGGCCGTGGCCACCGTGTTCAACCCCACCGGACCTCCGGCGAATTTGTCGATAATGCACAGCAGGATGCGGTTGTCCATCTCATCGAGCCCATGCGCATCGACGTTCAGCGCTTTGAGCGCATGCTGCGCGATGCCGATGTCGATGGTGCCGTCGCCCTGGATCTGCGCGAAGTCACGCACCCGCCGCAGAAGCGCGTT
>JAGODO010000006.1:19791-28597 GCA_017998165.1 Flavobacteriales bacterium
TCGTTGCGGACGTCGAATGCTTCGGCCATGGCGGGGCGGGACGAAAGTACCGTTGTTGGTTGTCGATTGTTGGTTGTCAGGCCGCCGATAGAGCGCTCTTCCCGCCCAGCCGGACAACCAAGAACGGACAACAGCCATCCAAAAAGCAGCGGTGCGGCCCCATCTCTCCCGGGAACCGCACCGCCTTTTCGGAACACCGGACCGCCGGGTTTTCCACCACCCCTGCGATCGGGGACCAGTTCGCACCGGTTCGGCCAAAAAACGCGCATGCGCCAGGAAGGATGCCGGCCCGATGTCGAAATCACCCGAAAAGACGACCCCGGAGCCGCGCTCGCTTCCTACCGCTTGATGAAAGACCTCGCACCTGCACCGGCGACGCGCACCACATATCGGCCCGGCGCCAGTGTATGCACGTCCACCACGCGAAGCACGGTGTTGCTCCGTTCGCGCAACACGGGGCGACCGGTCATGTCCAGAACCTCCAGCACTGTTCCCGAAGGACACTCCACATACAACCGGTCGTCCACCGGGTCAGGCCAGATGTGCAACTGCTCAGCGGCTGTTTCCTTGACCAGGGTGCTCGCGTCCATGGTGAGCACGGCCGGCTCCGTGAGGATCGGCTCGTTGAAGTCGAAGTAGATGTACGCCTCGTTGGTCACCTGCTCGCCCAAGGTGAGGTCGGTACGCGGGACCACACTGAACTGAACATACCCATGGCTCCCTGCCGCGTCCGTAGTACTATCCGGTAGCTGGATGTTGTCGAAGACGAAGTACACCGTGCCGTGCAGCATGTGCCAAGAACACGTGTGGCTGCTGCCCAGGAACTGGAAAGTGGGCGCCTGCAGACCGCTGCGCAGGGAGTCCATGACCACCACGCGCTGTGCGGGGAAGGTGCCCGTGTTCTGGAAACGGATCGTGTAGGTGACCGTCGTACCCGCCGCCACCTGCGTCGGCGTCAACGCGGTCGGCTCCACGCGCTTGTCGTTCGGGTCGTAGCTCGAAACGATGGTGCCATTCAACAAGCGGAAGTTGTCCAGCGGCGTAACGTCCGCTCCTGCAGGCACGGCCGAAGCCTGGCTCGTGAACGGGGTGCCCGCAGCGACCGCAGGGTCGGCGTAGGTGCCGATGCTGAAGGACAACAATTCGTTCGGACCGATCGTCGCGATGGACCATGTGCCCGTATTGCCGTTCAGGTCCGTCGCCACCGGCACGGAGGTCTGCCAGGTGAGTGAGGGATCCAACGTGAAGGTGATCTCCGCGCTCACGGGTTCCGTACCCACGTTCTTCACCGTGAACCACACATCGCCTTCGAAGCCGGGGACCATCGGCGTGGAGGTGAGAGCCGACACGCGCAGGTCGATGATGCCCGACGGGCCGTGGTAGCCGATGTCGTTCAGGGAATCGATCTGCGCCGGACCGGTCAGGTCAACGGCGTGGGGCGCCGTGGTGATCGTGTGATACAACAAGGGGATACCATCCACGGTGTAGGGCCCGGTGGAAATGGGCAGCACATAGCGGCCATCCGCCCCGCTCGCGGTAAGGATGCTCCCCGGGATCGTTCGCACGATGGCATTGGGCAGCGGTGGGTCGTCCACGCCCTGCACACCGTCGCTGTCGAGGTCACGGAAAACGGTGCCCGTGACCAAGGGATCAAAGAGCGGGCATGATGCGGTGGGATCACAGACCACCAGCGGGATCCCGACGTCCTGAGGCGCCAACGGACCGGCGGGAATGTTCGGCAGGCATGCCACCCCTGACCCGCTCAAGGTCAGCTCGGTGAGGTCGTCCGGCAACAACGGAAGACAGGTGAGCGAGGGAGTTCCATTCGCCAACAGCCGGTACAGTGTGTCCGGCAGTTCCGGAATGGACGCGATAGGGGAATTCTGAACGAAGAGCACCTGCAACGTGCTGGGTAGTTCGTCCGGCATGACGTCCGCTTGCATCTGCGCCATGATCAAGGAGGTCAATCCCGGAGGAAGTGGCGGCAACTGATCGATGATCTGCGTGCCGCTGATGGTGAGCCCCGCCAGCCCCGCAGGCAGCGGTGGCAGACTGGAGATCGGCGTATTCCCCACGCTCAGCGAGGTCAGGCTGGGTGGCAGGTCCGGAAGAACGCTGATGTTGTTGTTGGGGACATGCAGCCAAATAAGGTTTGGCGGCAGGACGGAAGGCAACGAGGTGAGCGTATTGCTTCCGATGGAGCAGTACTGGAGCCCCACAGGCAGCGATGGACAACTCGTGAGCTGGCAGGCCTGCATGAACAAGTTGGTTACCGTGGGAGGTACCTCGTTCGCACCAGCCGATAGGTTCACGCCGGTGAGGTTCATCGCGGAGATCGGCGAGGTGAACGGCGGGATGTCCGTGATCTCGCATCCCGAACAACCGAAGCTCGTGAACGCATTGGTGAGGGTGGCGACATCCGGGAACTGTGCGAAGTCCAGTTCGTCCACGTCCAGGCTGCCCAGGTTCTGCGGATAGGCCGGGAAGGTGAGCGTGGGAACCGTACCTCCGGCATAGTCGAACGACAGGGCAGGCACGATCAACTGGTCGATACCGGTGAGATCGAGGTGGCCGTCCTGCGCAAGGGAGAGCGGGATGTTCAAAGCGCTGGGCGCGGCGTTCCAAAACGCGACATCCATCATGCCGCTCACCGTGTCCATGCACGCCGCGCATTTGCCGTACAGGAACACCTGCAGGTCCTCATCGGGAATGAACACGCTTTGCGCTGCAGCGGAGAGCGATAGCAGCGAGGTGAGCAGACAGGTGGACCGGATCACTTGGGATCAATGCTTGGTGAAGGGAATGGACCGGATACGGTCGCCAACATACGCGCGCACCGTGTAAAGGCCGGGGCGCAAGCTGGTAATGTCCACGGCGGTCAACGTTCCGGTCGCTCGTGTCGAGGCCACGACACGACCGGTCACGTCGAGGAAGTCCATGCGCGTACCCGCGGATCCCTTGACGTACAGCACGTCGTTCGCCGGGTTCGGCCACACCTCGGCTCCGCTCGGTGTGACAACCCCGGAAGAGCTCACCGAAGTGCTCGTTTCAACCGAGAATATCGCCTCGTTCGTGAACACCGGTCCGTTGAAGTCGAAGTGGATGTCCGCCGTGTTGCTCACGTCCTCCCCGAGCATCAGATCGCTCACCGGCTTCATCGCGAAGCGAACGTATCCATGACTGCTCGGCTCATTGGTGGTACTGTCCGGCAGGAAGATCGGTTCGAACGTGAAGCGCAGGCGGCCGTCGTCGGACAATACCCATGTGCATGGATGACTGCTGTTGATGAGCCGCATCGTGCTCCATTGCAGCCGGTCGCTCAGTTCATCGGTGATGATGACCCGGTCGGCTTGGTAGGTACCCGTGTTCTGGAAGCGGATGGTGTAGATGACCTCTTCACCCGCCGCGATCTCCTCCGGCGTCAGCGTTGCCGGTTCCACGCGCTTGTCATTGGGGTCCCAGCTCCCAAAAACCTCCGTGTTCGCCACGGCCGTGTTGTCACCGGGCGTCTCATCGTTCGCCAGGGGATCCGCGATCGCCGTATGCTGCAATGGCGTACCCAGCGGAACGGCATTGTCGGTGTAGACTGTGAGCGAGATGCTGCCCGACCCGCCGATCGGGAGGCCGGGGAACTCCCAGGTGATCGTGTTCCCGTTCACGCTCGTTGGTGCCGGGGATGACTCCACCCAGCTCTGTTGCGCATCGAGTTGGAACACGATCGTGCCGTTCACGGACGTGCTTCCGATGTTGTCGTAGGTGATCACGCCTCCGCTCTCGAAGCCCGGGCGACCCCAAGGTCCATTCAGATCGATGCGCAGGTCCTGCATATCCGGCTGCAGCACCACACCAAAGTCGTTGCCCGCATCCACATCACTGGCGTTCACGAACGGCGCATCATGCGAGGCCGGAGAGATGGACAGCACATATGGATTGCCCGAGGAAGCCGTGAGCGTGTACTGATCGAGCGGCAGCGGCAGGTTGAAATCGCCGGAGGATGGAACGCCGTAGGTGATGTTCCCGGGTTGTGCGTTGATCGTGGCGAACGGATAGCCCGGCTCCCCTCCATCGCGCACGCCGTTCGCGTTCTGGTCCACATAAACGGAACCGGTCGCCACCGGGTTGAGGAAGTCACAGGTGCTGTTCAGCACGTTGCACAGAGGTGGCAGCGGTGCAGGCTGACCATCCGGCCAGGTCGTGAAGACCATGCCTGCCGGAGCGTTCGGCAGGCAGGAGATGCCGCAGCCAAAACACAGAAATCCGTCCAATCCATCGGGAAGCATCGGTATGCAGTCCAGGTTCGCCCCTGCGAGTTGCAGGCTGTTGAGGCCAGCAGGAAAGTCCGGCAGCGCGGGCATGTCGCTCGCCAAGATGTCCAACATGGTCAATGAACCAGGCCAATCCGGGAACGCCGCGAGGCTAGGCATATCACCAGAGATCGTGATCCATGTGGTGGCCGACGGGAAATCCGGCATCGCCACGAGGTTCGGCATTCCGCCGATGGAAATTTCATCAGGAATAACCGGCCATTCGGGAAGCAGCGCCACCCCGAGCCCACCGACGTGGAGCTCTTCCAATGACGCAGGATAGTCAGGCACGGCGGTAAGCGCCGTGAGATTTCCAAGCGAAAGACCAAAAAGCCCCGTAGGGAATGGCGGCAGGTCCGTGATCGACGTGCAGGCCGTAAGGTTCAACGATGCCAAGGAGGATGGCCAAGGCGGCAATGCGCCGAGACCGTCGGCGCCGTTGACAGTGATCCGTTGCACACCGGCCGGCCAGGTCGGCAATGCCGTCCATGCCGTGATAGAGGTAAGCGTGATCTGTACCAGCGCATCGGGCCAAGACGTCGCCCCGGGAGGCCCGAAACCGGAAATGGACAGCTCGGTAACGGACATCGGCAGCGTAGGGACCACATTGTCCGGAGGCGCCGAGAGGGTGAGCGTTTGCAGCCCGGCAGGAAGCTCGGGCAATGAGATGAGATCCTCCCCCGCTGTGAATGTGAGTTGGGTGATCGAAGGCGGCAGCGGTGGAAGTGCGGACGGCCCCGAAGGGAGGTTGTAGCTCAATTGGGTCAAGTTCGAAGGCCAGGCGGGCAGGCTCGCGTAAGTGCCACAGAGCAAGTTCATCTTGGTGAGGTTCGGTGGCCAAGCCGGGACGCTGATCTGTACCGTATCAAAGGAGGCGAGGGTCATCTGTCCCTCCACCCAGACGAAGGTGACGTACAGTGAATCCAACTGGTCGAGCGCCCCCAGCCCGGTAAGATCTACGGGGTCCCAGTCCATTTCCGCATCAATGCTCAACGAGGACTTCGAGACCACATTGGGATGTTGCGGGTCCAGATTGCCGTCCACGTCCACAGCACCGGGCGCCCAAGCAGCTAGTCTCGCTCGCAGGTGCGTATCCGGTATGAAGACCAACTGTGCCTGCGCAGACAACGAACAGAACAAGATGCACAGTGCTCCGAACAGGTTGCGGTGTAGGCGTTGTCCCATGGCGTTGGTGTTGGTGGTACGGGGAAGACGAGCGTACACCCCGGTTGATGCCTCGCCCCACGAAGCTAGCCCTGACCCGAGGCCAACTGGTCCCGACACCCGAAAATCATCCGATCGGATGATACGTCTAGCGCTTCACGAAGGAACATGTTCGCACATGCCCCTCCCCGACCAGTCGGACCGTGTAGCTGCCGGGCAGCAGTCGGCTCACATCCCATGAGGTCCGCTCCGCGAGCGCGCTCAACCGTTCCACCGAACGACCTGTCACATCCAGCACCTCGATCCGTTCACCCGTTGAAGTTCCCGTCAGCGTCAAGTGGTCGCTCGCCGGGTTCGGCCACACCTCGGGGCCGCTCGGTGTGACATCCCGGAAAGAGCTTATCGCGGTGCTCAACTCCATGGAGAACACGGCTTCGTTGGTGATCACCGGTTCATTGAAGTCGAAGTAGATGTTGGCGATGTTGCCCACACTCTCCCCGGGCAACAGGTCGACCGGCTTCATCGCGAAGCGCACGAAACCGTGGCTGTTCGGCTCATCCGCCGTGCTATCCGGAAGCATGATGGGCTCGAACGTGAACCGCAGCAGGCCATCGCCGGAAAGTACCCATGTGCATGGGTGGCTGGAGCTGATGAAACGCATCGTATTCCATTCCAGGTCCTCGCTCAATGTATCCGTGATGATCACTCTGTCGGCAAGATAGGTACCAGTGTTCTGGAAGCGTATGGTGTAGACCAGTTCGTCGCCGCCCAACACCCCGTCGGGCTCGATCACCCCGGACTCCACAAGTTTGTCATTCGGATCAAAGCTGCTCTCGACCTCCGTGTTGACGTTCACGGTATTGTTCCAACTGGTCATGTCGATCGCTATCGGAGGCAGTGAAGCGGAATGCTCCAGTGGTGTTCCGGCGGGCACCGATGGATCCGTATACACCGTGAAGTGGATGGTGCGCGTTTCTCCCACTTGGAGCTGGCTGAAATTCCAGTGGATCATGTTGCCGCTCACCGAAGACGGTCCAGGGGAAGCGGCTACCCAGCTTTGGTTCGCGTCCAGAGCGAACTGCACAACACCATCTTCAATGCTTGCTCCGACATTCTGATAAGTGATGACGCCATTGGTCTCGAAGCCCGGCCTGCCCCATGGACCGAACAGGTCGATGCGCAGGTCTCGCGCTCCAGGATATTGCAATACCACGCCGAAATCATTCCCCGGGTCCACATCCGTTGCGTTCACGAAAGACACATCGTGCGAGATCGGCGAAATGGACTCCACATACGGATTGTCCGACACGGCCGTCAGCGTGTACTGGCCGATGGGCATCGGCAGTTGGAAGTCACCCGAAGGAGGAACCCCGTAAGTGGTATTTCCGGGCTGAGCGACGATGTTGGCGAGCGGATAACCCGGCTCGCCCCCGTTCCGCGTGCCATCCGCGTTCTGGTCCCAATAGACAGTTCCGGTGGCGACGGGGTTCACGAATTCGCATGTGCTGTTCAAGACCGTGCAAAGCAGCCAAGGACCCACCGGATCGACCTGGTTGTGGTCCTGCCAATAAACCATGTTGCTCGGGAGATTCGGAAGGCAGGCAACCGCCGTCGGACTTTGAAAGATCAGTTCGTCATCATCGATCATCAATAGATCCAACCCGCTGGGCAATAGCGGCAGGCAATGCACATGGGGCAGACCTTGCAGGATGAGTTCGTCAAGGCCGGCCGGAAGTACCGGCACCTCACCGATCTCAAGATCCCGCAGGTTCAAATGCTGTAATGCCGATGGCAACTGCGCGGGGATCGCCTCCAAGCGCGGCAGCGTCACAAGGCGCAACTCGGTAAGCCCGTCCGGATAGACAGCCGGTAGTGCCGCAAGCGAATCCATATTGCCCACCACGAGTTCGGTCAGCCCGGGTGGCCAAGGCCCTTCGATCCCCTCGTCGTCGAAATTGCCCAAGGACAAGAACTGCAATGAAGCGGGCAAGGTCGGGAGCATGCCACCGGTCCATGCGTATAGATAAAGAGTGGTCAAGGCGGGCGGTAATTCGGTCATACCATTCATATACCCGTAGTACCAAAGCTCCTGAAGCCCGGATGGCAAAGGCGGAAGACCTGCCAGGTCATAGCACAACTCCACCTCCAACGTTTGAAGGAACTCAGGCAATTCCGGCAGCTCAATAAAGTCGTAGCACTTGTACAGGTCCAAGGAAGACAAGGACAGTGGCAGCGACGGCAGTGATGGCACGCCGTGTAATCCGCCCACGGCGAGTGTCGCCAACGACTCCGGCCACGGCGGCAAGGAACCGTAGATCCCCCAGCCGATCGACAGATCGACCAGCGAAGGGGGCAGCGCGGGAATGGAGATCCCTTGCTCTTCACAAACCAGCCAAAAACCGGCCAGACCGATACACTCACCTTGCACCGTAAGCTGCGTCAGCTGGGAAAGCGCATCGATGCCGGTCAGGTCCGCGGGCGACCACCGCACACGAAGGATCAATTCTTCCTGGGCTTGGACGTCGGGAAGCTGCGGATCCAGATATCCGCTCCCATCCACGCACCCGGGCACCCATTCGTTCAATGCGGCGCGCAGGTTCGTATCCGGAATAAAGACCTGCTGCGCTTCACTGGTGTGGACGGTCAGCAGCATCCCGAAGCTGATCGATGAAAGGAGTGCGACCGCTCTGCTCATATCCAAGGGGGTTCAATGTTTGACAAGAGAAGCACAAGGAGGGCTCCCGATGCCCCTGCGCTCACCAAAGTAGCATCGTCCTCCGGCAAAAAGTCCGACAACATGCGGAATCACCTGTTCGGGTGATGCTATCGCTTGATGAACCGGTGCGTCGCCCCTTGCCGGAGAAGTCGCACCGTGTAGCTGCCCGGTAAAAGCGTGGATACTTCCAAGGTCGTGCGGGCCATGGTCGAGTTCGATCGTAGCACAACGCGACCGGTCACATCCAACACTTCGATACGCTCGCCGGCGGATGTACCTGTGAGCGTCAGCTGATCGCTTGCCGGATTCGGCCACACCTCGGCCCCACTCCGTGTGGAATCCCCGGAAGAGCTTATCGCCGTGCTCTCCTCCACGGTGAACACCGCTTCATTGGTGATCACCGGTTCGTTGAAATCGAAATAGATGTTCGCGGTATTTCCCACGCTCTCTCCAAGCATGAGCGTGTTCACGGGAACAAAACTGAACTTCACGAATCCATGACTGCCGGGCTCATCGCTCGTACTGTCCGGCAGGTTGATGCCTTCGAAGACCACATGCAGCACACCGTGGCGGATGTGCCATGCGTTGACATGGCTGCTTGCCAGTTCGCGCATCGTGGCCC
>JAGODO010000172.1 GCA_017998165.1 Flavobacteriales bacterium
GCATGTGGCGCGCGATGGCCAGATGTCCCGCATGCGGGGGGTCGAAGGAACCGAAGAGGCAACCGATGTTCATGTCAGGAAGTCGCGTACACGTTGATACGCTTCGTCGCAGGCGCGGTCACGGTCGTCGTTGATCACCGTGGTATCGAACCGCGGCGCATAGGTGAGCTCGTGGGCGGCCTTGGACACGCGCTTGGCGAGGCTTTCCGGTGTTTCGGTGCCGCGCTGTCGCAAGCGTTCTTCCAAGGCTCCGATGGACGGTGGGGCGATGAAGATGGCCAATGCGTTGGGTCCGAAGATCTCCTTCAGGTCGAGCCCGCCTATGACGTCGACATCGAAGATGGGATGCTTGCCGTCCTTCCAGATGCGGTTCAGCTCGTGCTTCAAGGTGCCGTAGAACTGGCCGGGATACACCTCTTCCCATTCCACGAACTCGTCCGCATCGATACGCCGTTGGAATTCCTCGGCGGAGATGAAGTGATAGTCCTTTCCATCCACCTCGTAGGACCGCTTCGCACGACTGGTGGCGCTTACGGAGAACGCGAGCGTCGTTTCGTGTTCGAGCAGATGCCGCACGATGGTGGTCTTCCCCGCGCCCGACGGCGCCGATACGATGATGCACTTCCCCAGGTCCCCGCTCACGGCTACAGCACGTTCAACACCTGTTCCTTGATCTTCTCCAGTTCATCCTTCATCAGCACCACGTTGCGCTGCATGGCCGCGTCGTTGGCCTTGGAGCCGAGCGTGTTTATCTCGCGGCCCATCTCCTGGGTGATGAAGCCGAGCTTGCGGCCCTGCTGTTGTTCCTTCTCCAGCGTTTCCAGGAAGTAGGCGCAGTGTGCGCGCAGCCGCACCTTCTCCTCGTTGATGTCCATTTTTTCCAGATAGAACACCAGCTCCTGCTCGAAGCGGTCCTGATCCACTTTGGCTTGCAGTTCGGCGAGGCGCGAGCGGATGCGTTCGCGCGTGCGTTCGGCTCGGCCGGAGTCCTGTCCGTCCACCTCCAGCAGCAAAGCGCTGATGTGCTCTACACGCATGCGCAGATCGTCGTTCAGCTTGCGCCCCTCCGCTTCGCGGAAGCCGTTGAAGCCGCGCATCGCATCATGGATGAGCTTGAGCACACCTGCCCATTCGGTATCGGTGAGTTCCTCTCGGCCGGTGTTCAGTACATCGGGCATGCGGAGCACGAGGCTCATCAGGTCAGCCTCCGCGGAACGATCAACGGCCTGGGTGATGGCGCGCAGCTCCTCGTAGTAGGAACGTACCAGTTCCGTGTCGAAGTGGCTCCGCTTCACGCCCGGGGCGAGCTCGCTGCTCACGAAGATCTCCGACTTGCCGCGCACCACTTCCTCGCCGGCCCAGAGGCGCAACTCCGCATCCTTCTCCTTGTAGAGCGAAGGCAGCTTGATGAAGAGGTCGAGCTGCTTGCTGTTGAGCGAGCGCACTTCCACGGTCACCTTCTTCTCGGCGACGATCCCTTCCGCACGGCCGAAGCCCGTCATCGATCGCAACATGCTTTGTATGCCGAAGCCTTGGCGTAGGCAATGGCGGGCGAAGGTAGCGGGGTTCTTCAGAGTAGGCAGTGGCAGTGGCCGACGTCACTTCAGAATGGGCAGTGGCGGTAGCAGTATGCAGGAGTGCGCTGACTGCAACTGCCAACTGCTACTGCCGCTGGTGGCTCTCAGAGCGCGTCACCAGGTGAACGCCGATGAAGATCATCGCGGTACACGCCCACTGGAACCAGCCGATACCCTCAACATAATCCGCGGAACGACCGATGAGCCGCTGTCCGAAGCGTGCATACATCTCGGTGATCACCATCGCCAGGATGGGTTGCAGATAGATGAACGTTCCCACCACGCTCGCCTCCACATGCCTCAGCGCCCAGGTGTTCAGCAGGTAGGCGACGAACGTGACCATGACCACCACGAACGCCATGGCGCCGATCTGGGCCGTGGTGAGGGAAGCCCAATGCACTTCGGTGAGCTCTTCCGCGCCGAACGGAAGTACCAGCAGGGCGCCGACCAGGAAGCTCCACGACATGATGGTGACCGCGGTGTATTTCCGCATCAACGGTTTGACCATCACCAGGTAGATGGCGAAGGATGCCGCGTTGATGAGGATGAAGAGGTCACCGATGGGGGAGGACACGCCCTCCGGGGCACGCACGAATATGATGCCCAAGGCACCTGCGGTCCCAAGTGCCACGCCGTTCAGCTTGCGCAACGTGATCCGTTCCCCGAGCAGCACGCCGCTGCCCACCAGCACCAGGATCGGCGTGGCCAGCATGATCACGCTCGCGTGGATGGGCGAGGTGCGCATGAGGCCCTGGAAGAACATGAGCTGGTTGAGGGCCACTCCGAAGACAGCGCACAGGAACAGCCGCACCGCATCCTGTGCCGCTACGCGCTCCGGCCGGAAGGCGCGCACCAACCAGAACAAGAGCACAGCACCGCTCGCCCTGAGCAGGATGAAGCCACTGGGGCCGATGACCTGCGGCATCAGGCCCTTGGCCACCACGTAGTTCACCCCGTAGATGAGGTTCACCACGAAAAGGGCGAGCAGAGCAAGGGGGCGTTGCCGCATGATGTGCCGGTGCCGGATGGGAAGGTACCTTTTTGTGCGGGCCGCATGATGCGACCGGATCTGCTCATCCCCGCTACTTTCGTGGCCTCGTTCGCCGAAGCATCGTGCATAGGCGAGCCCATTCAACAGTCCTTTCGCCATGCGCTTCGGAACCAAAGCCATCCACGCCGGTGTGGAACCGGACCCCACCACCGGGGCCATCATGACGCCCATCTACCAGACGAGCACGTACGTGCAAGCCTCGCCGGGCGACCACAAAGGCTACGAGTACAGCCGCACGCACAACCCCACGCGCACGGCCTTGCAGAAAGCGCTGGCGGCATTGGAGAACGGTAAGCACGGATTGTGTTTCGCCAGCGGCATGGCCAGCATCGACGCCATCGTCAAGCTGCTGAAGCCGGGTGATGAGGTGGTCAGTACCAATGACCTGTACGGCGGTACCTACCGGCTCTTCACGAAGATCTTCGAGGGCTTCGGTGTGAAGTTCCGTTTCGTGGACATGACGGATACGGCCAACGTGGCCAACGCCATCACGCCGAGCACCAAGCTCATCTGGGTGGAAACGCCGACCAACCCGATGCTCAGCATCATCGACATCGCGGCCATCGCTGCGCTGGCGAAGAAGGCCGGCGCATTGCTCGGCGTGGACAACACCTTCGCTTCGCCTTACCTGCAAACGCCGCTCGACCTGGGCGCGGACATCGTGATGCACAGCGTGACGAAGTACCTCGGCGGCCACAGCGATGTGGTCATGGGCGCGTTGGTGGTGAAAGACGACGCGCTGCACGAACGGCTCGCCTTCATCCAGAACAGCAGCGGTGCCACACCCGGCCCGCAGGATTGTTTCCTCGTGCTGCGCGGCTTGAAGACCCTGCACCTCCGCATGCAACGCCACTGCGAGAACGGGAAGGCGATCGCTGACTTCCTCGCGTCGCACCCTGAGGTGGACAAACTCTACTGGCCTGGTCTGCCCAGCCATAAGAACCACGCGGTCGCCGCCAGGCAGATGCGCGGCTTCGGCGGGATGATCAGCTTCACGCTGAAAGGAGACAACATGGCCGATGCCACCAAGGTGTTGGCCAGCACCAGGCTCTTCTCCTTGGCCGAAAGCCTCGGCGGCGTGGAATCGCTGCTGGGCCACCCGGCGAGCATGACGCACGCCAGCATTCCACGGGAGGAGCGCTTGAAGAGCGGGCTGGCGGATACGCTCATCCGGCTGAGCGTGGGCCTGGAGGACAAGGAGGATCTGATCGACGATCTGCAGCAGGCGCTCGAGACCGTCGGGACCACGGAACGAGCTTCTGCGGAGAAGCAGGCGGCGCGGACCGTATAGCCGGTTGGTGGACCGGCATGCGGGCGCTATCGGACGCATACGTGACTTCGTCGGAGGGGTGTTTCTCCTTGGAACCCAAGGATGCCGGGCGTGAGTTGCCGGGTGCATGGCCGGGAACGGTCAATGGGCGTAAATTCGGCGTCCTTTCAAAGCCCCCTTGTCGCGCATGATCCTGAAGTACTCCTTGGTCGCTGCTGCGGCCATTCTTGCCCCTGCATTGGCCTTCCCGCAGGATGCCCCCTTCAACTGCTCGACCCACGGGTTGCAGCATTTGTCACGATTCCTGGATGGACACCCGGAGCGTGTTCAGCAGATCCAGGAAACCGACCATCAGTTGGAGGTGTTCACCGCTGATTTCGCACACGACTTCGACGCCCGTGGCGGGGGTAATACGTATGTGATCCCGGTCGTCTTCCACGTGATCCACGACAACGGCCCGGAGAACATCAGTGATGAGAACGTCCAGGATGCCATACGCGTGTTGAATGATGACTTCAACAAGTTGAACGCGGACTGGGACAACGTGAAGGAAGAGTTCCTGGATATCGTTGCCGACGTGGGTGTCACGTTCCGCTTGGCCGGTCTGGATCCGGACGGCAACTGCACCAGCGGGATCACCCGCACCCAGAGCACCCTCACCAACAACGGGGATCAGGACATGAAGGACCTGATCATCTGGCCGCGTGAACGCTACCTGAATGTCTGGGTCTGCGCGTATGCGGCCGGTGCGGCCGGGTACACACAGACCCCGGGCAACGTGGACGGTTTCTGGGGTGAGACCACCGACGGCATCGTGGTGAAGTATGACTATATCGGTGCGCTCGCCCCGAGTTCACCGAGCCATTCCCGCACGCTCACGCACGAGGTGGGCCACTGGATCAACCTGCGCCATTGCTGGGGTCCGACCAATGATCCAGGCCTCGCGGAGAATTGTGACCTGGATGACAACGTGAGCGACACGCCCAATACCGAAGGATGGACGAGTTGCAACCGCAACGGTGCCACCTGTGGATCGGCCTTGGACAATGTGGAGAACTACATGGAGTACTCCTATTGCTCCAAGATGTTCACCAATGGGCAGAAGACCCGTATGCTCGCCGCGTTGAACAGCGGCACGGCCGACCGCGACAATCTCTGGACCTTGGATAATCTGGAGCTCACGGGAACATCCGATCCGCAGGCCCTGTGCGCTGCCGCGTTCGCGAGCGATGCCCGCGTCATCTGCCTGGGTACGCAGGTCGAGTTCAACGATCAGAGCTACCATGGCCCCACGTCGTGGCAGTGGAGCTTCCCGGGTGGCGAGCCTGCAACGTCCCAGGAGGAGAACCCGGTCGTGACCTACAACACCCCTGGCACCTTTGCCGTGGAGCTTACGGTGAGCAACGGCAGCGGCAGCGTCAGCACCACCTCGACCAACTATATCACGGTGCTCAACTCCGTTGGGGCCCCCACGCCTTACACCGAATCGTTCGAAAGCATGGGCACCGATCTGGACCCGGCACAGTGGACCGTGCTCAACGAGGACAATGATGCTTACACCTTCGCGATGCGTGGCGATGCGGGCTACACCGGAAGTCACAGCGTACGCATGAGGAATCATGGGAATACGGACGCGCGCATCGATGAACTGATGAGTCCCACGGTGGACCTGAGCCAGGAGAGCACGGTGATGTTGACATTCCGCTATGCGTTCGCGCGCCGCGCGGCCGCCAACGATGACATCCTGCGGGTCTACATCAGCAACAATTGCGGCGATACCTGGAACATGCGCAAGCAACTGCGCGGCAGCATCGACCTCTTCACGACGCCCGACCAGAACAGCCCGTTCACGCCTTCCGGCCAGGACCAGTGGCAGCAGGCCGTGATCACCAACATCTCCAGTTCGTTCCTCGTGGAGAATTTCCGTTTCAAGTTCTGGTTCGAGAGCGACGGAGGGAACGACCTCTGGCTGGACGACATCAACCTGTCGTCGAACACGGTCGGGCTTGATGAGACGGCGGGCGTTGATGGCGCGGAGCTCAGCGTGGTCCCGAATCCCACGATGAACGATGCCGTGGCCGTTGTCACCCTCGCCAAGGCCGGCAACACGCGGGTCGAGCTGATGGACGCCACCGGCCGCAGCGTGATGATGTTGAACAACGGTCGAATGAACGCGGGCACCACGCGTGTGACGATCCCCGCCAATGCGCTCGACCAGGGTGTGTACCTGGTGCGTGTGCAGCAGGAGAACAGAACGCGTGTTACACGGTTCACGAAGAACTGACGCACGTCTCGCTGAGAAACCCCGTTCCGGTGTTGCCGGTGCGGGGTTTCTCATTTGGATCCCCTCCGTACCACCAAGGATCCGGCCCGAAGAGGACACCGTCCGTGCGCTGCGCCCCGCAGGTTGGATGGGCGGCCGTAGCTTTGGCTACGACCAGCCATCAGGCTCATGAGCAAAACGACCACCAGACCCGCAACGGCGAAGACCGGCCTCAACGGCCACGGCACGAACGGATCATCCAGGACGACGGATCGCATGCCGGTGATGAAGACCTACAAGATCTTCATCGGTGGCAAGTTCCCGCGCACCGAGAGCGGCCGCTACTACCAGCCCGAGGGTGCCGACGGCAAGCCGCTGGCGAACATCTGCCGCAGCAGCCGGAAGGATGTGCGTGATGCGGTGATCGCCGCGCGTGGGGCGCTGGGCGGCTGGGCTTCGCGGAGCGCTTTCAATCGCGGACAGATCCTCTATCGCATCGGGGAGATGCTCGAAGGCCGCCGCGCACAGTTCGTTCACGAGATCATGCTGCACGGCGGCTCGCGCGAGCACGCCGAGGCGCGCGTTTCAGAAGCCATCGACCGTTGGCTCTACTACGCCGGCTGGTGCGACAAGTACCAGGCGGTGTTCAGCAGTGTGAACCCGACGAACACATCGCACTTCAATTTCAGCGTGTACGAACCCACCGGTGTAGTGGGCGTGATGAGCCCGGCCGACAGTGCGCTGCTCGGGCTCGTGAGTGTGATAGCGCCGGTGATCGCCGGGGGCAACACCTGCGTCGTGGTCGCGAGCGAGTCGATGCCGCTGCCGGCCGTCACCTTCACTGAAGTGCTCGCCACCAGCGACCTGCCCGGCGGCGTGGTGAACCTGATGACCGGCTTCAGGAGCGAATTGCTCAAGCCGCTCGTTTCGCACATGGACATCAACGCCGTGGTGGTGACCGATGCGACGAAAGAGGAACGCACGATGCTCGACCAGGAAGCGACCTGCAACTTGAAGCGTGTTGTCTGTCCGAAGGTGAGCGACTGGTCGAGCCAAGAAGCACAAGGCCCCTACATTATCCTGGACACCCAGGAGGTGAAGACCACTTGGCATCCGATCGAGCGCGGGCAGGGTGGGGGTGGGGGGTATTGAGTGTGGCGATGGACGGGGTGAGGCAGGATCACATGAGCGTTGACGCTGAGGATTGGAACGACGTCCTGCGCAAAGTGGAGGTGTCCTATGCGATCAAGTTCCATGACCAAGAGTTGGCCAACGTCCGCAGATTGGGCGAGTTGCTCGATGCCATCGGTGCGAAGATCACGGGAGGGGAGGCCAGCGACTGCACCACACAGCAGGCGTTCTACCGGATCCGCGTGGCGCTCGCGACCTCTTTGAA
>JAGODO010000173.1 GCA_017998165.1 Flavobacteriales bacterium
GTGTTCGAATACCTCGCGGTCGGGAGGCCCATCCTGGCATTCGGGCCGAAGGATGGGGATGTGGCGAGGGTGTTGGGGCCGTCACATCTGCTGGTAGAGCGGTCGTCTGAGAAGATCGCCATGTCCACGATGCGTGAAGTCTTCGGTCGCTCATCGGGGCCGCCCGCTTCGATGGAGCATTCGCGCCCTGCGGGCGCACAAGCCGTGGCCCGGGTGCTTGCCGGATGACCTTGCTTCGCAGCGAGGCGTTCCGGAGCATGTCGTGCGGCTTTCCCGCATGGGAGAACCTCTCCCGTCGGCTTGCTGGTGCCGGCTATGGGCCAGGGGCCCCGGGACGATGCGCAGGGGAACATCACATCGCAACCGTGACAAGGCTACTTTTCGTGCGGTGACCTCGCTGGCTCGTCAATCTTCCTGGATCACGGTGCTGACCGCCGCAGGGCTCGGGCTCGGCTTCGTGAACATGGCCGTGCTCTTCCCGCGCTTCCTGTCAGCGGACGAGTTCGGCCTTACCCGCTTGATCGTCTCCATCAGCGCCCTGGCCGCACAAGTGGCGCAGTTGGGCATGGAAGCGACGGTGATCCGCTATTTCCCCTATTTCCGGGATGGTGCCAGGAGGCACAATGGGCTGTTCAGTCTGGCGCTGCTGGTCGGTACGACGGGGGCGGCCATCGCGATCCTCATGCTGGCATTGTTGCACGGGCACTTCGTCGTCTGGTTCAATGATGCCAGCGGACTCTACGCGGAGCATGGCTCGGTGGTGCTCCCGCTGACGCTCGCGGAGGTCTATTTTATTCTTCTTCGCGGGTTCAGTCGATCCCTGTCCAAGAGTGTTCTGCCGGTCTTCGCCAGGGAGTTCCTGCTGCGTGTGTTGCAGACCGGACTGATCGGTGCGTACGCCATCTGGAACATGCCTTATGCGGTTTTCCTGTGGGCGTACGCGGCCACCTTCATCCTCACCACGCTGGTCGTACTGGCCCAACTCGTCCGGACGAATGGGGTACAGCTTGTTCCGGGGAAGATCCGACTCCCGCGCCGCATGGCGCGCAGCATGATGCGCTACGGGTCCTTCACCTTGGTGACCGGGATCGCGGGCATCGCGGTCGGCAATGTCGACCAGCTCATGCTCGCGGCCATGTTGAAGGATGGACTGGCTTACGTCGCGTACTACGCCGTGGCCATGTTCATGGCGAGCATCATCATGGTTCCGGGCCGGGCGATGTTGCTGCCTGCGCTGCCGGTGGTCGCGGAGGCTTGGCGCGCCCGGGACATCCCGCGCATCCGTTCGATCTATCAGCGCAGCACCCGGATCATGTTCTTGCTGGGCGTTTTTGTCTGGCTCTGCCTCGTTGCCAACCTGGATGGGTTGTTCGGCTTCCTGAAGGCGGAATATGCGGTCGGCAAACCCGTGCTGGTGATCCTCGGCATCACGAATCTCGTCGCGTTGTCCTCGGGGATCAGCGGAGGCATCATCAGCACCTCGCGCAACTATGCGATGGATGCGCTTTCCGGCGGGTTGTTCTTCGTTGTCAATCTGGTGCTCGACTTCCTGCTCATCCTCTGGCTCGGGGCCATCGGTTCGGCGTGGAGCTCGTTGGGGGCCACCCTGGCGTTGGTCATCTGGCGTGTGCTCTTCCTCGGTGTCCGCCACGACCTCTGGCCTTTCGCCAAAGGCGACTGGTGGCGCATCGCGTTTCCGGCCATGATCAGCGCGATGGCCTGGATGCTTCCGACGATCGGTCCACCAATGGTCGATATCGTCGTGCGATGCGGTGTGCTGGCGCTCCTGTTCTGGCCGGTGGCGATCCTCACCGGGGCGGCCCCGGAAGTGCGCCAAGCGATCGGTCGTTTCGCGGGCCGCTTCGACGGACACCAGCGTTGACCGGTCAGTTGCCCGCCTCCTTGGCGAAGATGAAGAACTCCGCCACGTTCGCCGCATCCTGCTCGTTGCGGGCCTCCGCCATGAACGGGCTCTCGATCTTTTCCACCTGCTTCCAAGTGGGCAAGCGCTCACGCACGAAACGTGTGAAGGAACGGTTGCGTTCGTGGTAGGTCTGAGGGCCGTCCACGTCCCGCGCATAGATCACCACCAGCCTGTCGGAGGAGGCGAACAAATGCTCCATGTACGTGCCGTAGACCTCGTCCTCCACCAAATGGTACAACACATCGAGCGAAAGGGTGAGATCAGCCCGGGATCCCGGGTCCGAAGGGTTGAACGAACCCGCCTCGTAGAGCCGGAACGAACTTGTGGGATCGCTGGCGAATTTCCGACGGCATCCCTCAATGGCGGTAGGGGATACGTCCAGTCCGAGATAGCGCGGATAGCGGATCATCGAGAGCTGATTGCCATCCCCACATCCGAATTCGATGGCGGAGCGCACCCCGTGGCGTTCGATCAGGTCGTTCATGACGCGCGCCTTGAACTCCGCATACCGATCGTACGAACCCGGTCCGGAGTTGCCGCCTTTGGCATAGCGTTCCTCCCAGTAGGTACGCGAACCCGCGAAGCGCGAGTTGCGCATCTTCCATTTCACGTAAGCCCGCTCAATGGGCTGCAGGAAGGCGGGAAGTTTCGGCATTCGGTCCGGCGATGGTTCGGCGGGCCGAAGCTATTCAGTGGCGGATCATGGGTCGGTCGAAGGGCTACTTTCGGCCGCTGCACCGCTGTTGCGGGCATCGCGCATGCGAGAGCGAACGAACGGTCCACGCCGGCCCCGGCTGTTCTTCACGGACCGTGGGGACGCATCGTTCATCCTGCGGGACCTCGGGATGCTGAAGGGGTTCACCGACGTTAGGCGATACAGTTTCAAGGCGCGCCAGTGGGACCTTCCCTTCCGGCTGCTACAAGCACTTCTGGTTTCCTTGCGTGAAGTGCCACAATGCGATCTCGTAGTGTGCCAGTTCGGCGGATGGAACGCCTGGATCCCCCTGCAGGTTGCTCGTTGGTGGGGAAAGCCGGCGGTGTTGGTTGTGCATGGTACGGATTGCGTGAGCCTGCCCTCCATCGGGTATGGCAACTTCCGCAAGTGGCCGTTGAGGGCCGTGACGGCCCGGTGCATGCGGCTGGCCACACGCATTCTTCCCGTCCACGAGAGCCTTGTGCTCTGCGAGAACGATTACGCGACCGGCGTGATGACCCGGCAGGGCATCCAGGCTTACCTCGGTGGCGCGCACGCCCCGGTGACCGTTCTGCATCATGGTTTTGACGCGACCTGGTGGACGACGGGCCCGGAGGCCGCTCGCAGTGGATTCCTCACAGTAGTTGCCGGGTCCGGTTCGCCGACCACACGGGCGCTGAAGGGTGTTGACCTGTTGTTGGAATGCGCGCGTGCTTTTCCGGAGGAACGTTTCAGTATTGTTGGTCCGGGTTCGCCGGACATGGAGGGCCTTCCGGACAATGTCCGGTTCCTCGGTCCCCTGTCACCGGAGGAGTTGAAGCGTTTGTACCAGAGCCATCGGTTCTACCTGCAATTGAGCATGAGCGAAGGTTTCGGCTGCGCGCTCGCGGAAGCCATGTTGTGCGGGTGCGTTCCAATAACCTCTTCAGCGGGCTCGCTGCCTGACATCGCAGGAGATACAGGGTACGTGCTGAAACAGCGGGACCTCGCCGAATTGGTGACATTGATCCGCTCGGCCATGGAAGAACCACAGGAAGGAAGATCCGCCAGGGCAAGGCAGTGGATCGTTGAGCGGTTCCCTGTTCCTCGACGCATGGAAGGGTGGCGGGTGATCATAGATGCATTGATCAGGACGTGTATCGCCCGGGGCTGACCCATGGCGCGGTAAGCCTTTCGGATCGGGAGAGGTGCGGGCAACGGGCCATGCCGCAACTTGGTACTTGAGGTGGAGCCGTCGGTCGGTTCTCCCAAGCTTGGTAGCGGTGATCCTTCATCGTGGTGTAATGCGCGGACGGTCTGCGCGGCGATCGTCATCAAGGGATGGCCGAGGCGGTACTTTCGTCCGCATGGGATGTAACCGGGTCATGCGTTCGAGGCTGGTCATCGCTTGTGCGGTCGCACTGTTCTTCCGGACGTCGACCGCGCAGACCTTTTTACGGAGCAATGGGCGGCCGGACCGTGATGAGCGCGGACTCGTGCTGTTCCGATCGGTCTCTGGGGCCATCTTTCTTGGAGGGGGTGTAGCCGATAGTGCGTTGGTCCAGCGCATCGATATGGATGGCCAGGTGCTCTGGTCGCGCACGTTCAAGGTGCCGGGGCAGGAACCGAACATGGTTTTCCAGTTCGCGGATGCCCCGGATGGAACGATCATCGGATGCGGCAATGGTGTGAACTCCAGCCTCCAACCAAGGGAGGCCAGCCACTTCAAATTCGACCAGGAGGGGAATTTCCAATGGATCCGATATTGGAACGAGCCCGAAGCCTACAACCGCGCGATATTTTCTACGAGCAACAATGAGTTGATGCTCCTGAGCTGCTACTACGAAACAGGCACGGGAACCACCTGGACGGACTATTTTCAGTCCAGGGTCGATCCCCTGACGGGCGATGCGGTCTGGACCTCGGGTCGGCAGGACCTGTACAATGCTGTGCCCTATATCGACGACGCCACATCGGCGGTGAGTGTGGGTGGAGAATTCTACCTGACGGGTCGCATCTACACCAATGGATCGCCGCAGTCCACGTGCAGGGTGAACCTGACCAAGGTGGACGCGCAGGGCCAGCATCTGTGGACACGTTTCCTGCTGTACCCGAACAGTGCCGATCGGCGGATGTACGGATGTGACATCATCGCGAACGATGATTCCCTCACGATCGCGTATTCCGGGAACGTGGTCGGCTCGGAAGGGGTCTACACGGTAGGGCTCGTGAGAACGGATGATCTGGGGAATGTGGCATGGGCCCGCAACTATGACGTTGTCGGAAGCACGAGTGAAGTGTGTTCCAAGTTGATCGCTACGCCATTCGGCTATGTGCTGGCCGGGCGGACCGTTGGGTCAGGATTCCAACGTGCTTTCCTGTTAGGGCTGTCACCACTGGGCGACGTGCTGTGGTCCCGTGTCTATGGGGTTTCGGGGGACGTGCATACTGCGCCGCACACGTACGTGAAGAACCTGATCGCGCTGGATGATGGCTTCTTGTTCACCTGGGCGGACAGGGATGGATCGGACGATGACCTGCTACTTGCCCGTACCGATGAACAGGGGCTTATCGCCTGTGGTGATGTCGGGGATATCGAGGTGGAGACCACCCAGCTGCCAGAAGCAACTTTCGACCCCACTACCCAGACCATCCCGTTCACGACCTCGCTTGAAATGGAAGGTGTGGGCGCTGGAATGACATCGATCCCGGATGAATGCGACATCCCGCTGGACCTGGGGCCAGATACAGCGGTTTGTGCTGCGTTTACCGTGCAGACCGGGATACCGGGTGCATCGTTCGTTTGGCAGGATGGATCGACTGGCGATTCCCTCGTCATAACGGATTCTGGAGTTTTCTGGGTGACTGCCACGTTGGGGTGTTGCACGCGTACGGACAGCATTGCGGTCGTTCTGGGTTCAGGGGCGGGCGTTGACCTCGGTCCCGATGTGCTGCTTTGTGGGAGTGGGACTGTCGTCCTTGACGTTGGGCAGGAGTGGGAGGAGGTGGTCTGGAGCGATGGAAGTGAGGGCAATACGCTTGTAGTGCAGGTGCCCGGACCTTATTGGGTGTGGGTCAGCTCGGATGGGTGCTCTGGAGGTGATACGGTCCAGGTGGACCAGATCGATCCACCGATCTTCGATTTGGGTCCGGATACCGCCATTTGTGAAGATAATGGTGTGGTCCTGACGCCACAGCAACCGGGATCGCAGCATCTGTGGTCGGATGGCACGAGCGGGGATTCCCTCGTTGTGTACAGCAGCGGCAGTTACTGGGTGGAGGTCGGTCCGGTGGGATGCTCAACGGTCGATACGATCAATATCCTGTTGCTTCCCGTGCCGGTCGTCGACCTTGGGCCTGATACGGTCTTTTGTGGAGCCGTATCGCTCACGTTGCAGTCCGGCTATTCGGCTGAGAGCACCACTTGGAGTTCAACACCGGATCATCTGGCGGTGATCCAGATCACCGGACCCGGGGCATATTGGGTGCAGGTCTCATTGGACGGGTGTGTGGCATCCGATACCATTTCGATCGGCCTTGAGCAACTGCCCATGGTCGAACTCATGGCAGACACGACGCTCTGTGAACGGACAACCCTCATCATCTCGCCCATCGGTTTTTCTGGAGGGCCGGTCATCTGGTCGGATGGAAGCTCGGGTCCCAGCGTGGTGGTCGGCAATTCAGGGACGTGGACCGCGACGGTGGAGAATACCTGTGGAATTTCCACCGACTCGGTGGTGATCGAGATGATCGATTGGTCCGATCCGGTTGGCGAATATCAGGTATGCTCCGGAGAGTCTGTGCACGTGGGGCTCCCAGGAGGGGCTACCAGCATTTCATGGAGCACAGGCTCTGACCAAGCGGAGGTCCAGCTACCTGAGGGAACGTTCACATTCCAACTGATCGATGTTTTCGGATGTCCTCGCCAGGGTACTATCACCGTGATTTCGGCGAGCGATATGGACGGGCTCGCGTTCGTTCCCAACGTTTTTACTCCGAATGCGGACGGGTTGAACGACACCTTCCGCGTGGTCGGTGCCGATCATGATCGGTATGAGTTGTCAGTATTCAACCGATGGGGTGAACACATCTTCAATACCACGGATCCTGAAAGGGCATGGGATGGCAACTACAAGGACAAGCCTGTTCCGGCAGGCACCTATGTCTATGTCTTGCGCTACGCGGACCGCTGCCGGAACGGTCGAATGGTCGACCGCCCGGGGCATGTGACCCTGCTGCGATAGGTCACTCTCTCACCCACGTCTGCGTCCGGAAGAAGAAGGCCACATATCCGCGGACCTTCAGGTCACCGTCCTCCACCCAGAGCTTGCAGTCGTACACCTTGCCGTTCTCCGGATCGAGGATGGTGCCGTCGTCCCATTCGTCTCCGTCCTTTTTCATCCCCCGGATGAACTCCATGCCGATCACCTTCTTGTTGTAGCGGTCATCGGCCGCATCGCATTCATCACAGATGGGATCGGCCTCATCACCGGGTTCCCGGAAGAGCTGCACGATCCGGCCGTAGGCCTGGCCTTGGCGCTCGGTGATCTCCACGATGCTGCGCTTCTTCCCGGAATTGTCATCGATCGTCACCCATCGGCCGAAGATGCCTTGCGCGGAGCTGACGCCTTGAACAAGCAGGCAGCAGGCGGAAAGCAGGAGGCAGCGGCCCATATGCCGCAGGTCGCTGCCAGCTGCTTTCTGCCGACGGCTCGCTGCCCGCTTTGTAACGTCAGAAGCTGCGGTTGATGCCGATGACATAGCGGAAGGCGAAATGCTCTGTTTCGCCGTAGGGCAGGTTGCTCAGGATCAACGGTGCGTCGAAACGGATGGTCAGGGGATCGATGTCGACCAGTCGCCAGAATTTCTTGATGGTGAGCGCCACGCCCGCACCCGCATCCGCGCGGGGTGGAGCGAGTCGGAGCCTGGTCGTACCGGCTTCGGTGGTCTCGC
>JAGODO010000174.1 GCA_017998165.1 Flavobacteriales bacterium
GTCGTAGGACACCTTGATCTCGCCGTATCCACTGATCACCGTCGTGCGGTCGTTGCGCACCAGGCCCGCATTCAGGCTGTCCTCGCTGGTGATCACCTGGGCCCGACCAACGGTGCAGACGATCAGGAGCGATACGAAAACGGAGATCTTCATTGCGGCCGCGAAGCAACCGAGGGGTTACCGGCGCCGGAATACCGCAATTGGGGGTATTTGCCCCGGAACCGATGCCCGTAAAGCAGGAAGCCCCTCCGGGTGAGGGGCTTCGCGGTGGTGCCTCCCAGAATCGAACTGGGGACACACGGATTTTCAATCCGTTGCTCTACCAGCTGAGCTAAGGCACCAAGTACTTCCCCCGCATCTTTGCGCGTCGGCAGGACTGGCAGGTCTGCCGCAAAAAGGGGCCGCGAATATAAACAGCGGCGCGAAGCATGGACCCAAGCCCCGCCAAGCTCGTTCTGGACATCGGGAACTCCCGGACCAAGTTCGGCGTCTTTTCCTCAGGCCGGTTGGTCAGGAATGGCGCATTGGCGAACGATGATGTGGCCGGGATCCTCTCTTTTTCTCGTGCGCAAGGGGTTCATGAGGTGGTTGTAGGCACCGTTGTGGCGGAGAACCCGGCCCTCATCAACGGACTCCGTGCTTTGGGTCCCGTCAGGTTGATCACCGGACTATCACCGTCCCACCTGCGGAACGCCTACGCGACCCCCGAAACCTTGGGAGCGGACCGCTGGGCCAATGCTGTGGGGGCCTCTTTGTTGTTTCCGGGGCGGGCCGTGCTCGCGGTTTCGCTGGGTTCTTGTGCGATCTATGATCTGGTGGACGACACAGGTGCTTATCAGGGCGGCCTTATCTCACCGGGACTGTGGATGAGAGCGCGGGCCATGCATGAATTCACCGCTCGCCTGCCCCAGGTGCGGATCGACGCTTCCCCCAGGTTCATCGGACGCTCTACCGCCGAGTGCATCGGATCCGGTGCCCATCATGGCCTGCGCGCGGAACTGGACGCGGTGATCGGCGAGCTCAGGCAACAACATCCGGGACTGGCCGTTGTCCTCACAGGCGGTGACGCCTTGCGGTTCGCACGGGCCTTGGAAAACGGCATCTTTGCCCACCCTTTTCTCACCCTCTACGGCCTGCATGCCTTATCGCTTTTCGACCGTCCGGCTGCTCGGCCTGCTTTTGGTGACCCAGGCGCTTGAAGCGCGCGCGCAGATCGACGCCACTGGTTCGCCGTACAGCGCGTTCGGATTCGGTGATCTGCTGCCCACCGGCCAGATCCCTTCGGCACTGATGGGGGGCACCGGCATCGCCTACACGGAGCAGTTCGGCATCCTCTCGGCCAATCCCGCGAGCTATGCGGCCGCCCGGTATCTCGGTAGCGAGGGCCTTTTGCGACCGGTTTTCCAAGGAGGTGTGCGCGGCCTGTTCGTTCAGCAGAAGAGCGATGCGGCCTCTTCACGCCGCAGCGATGCGCAGTTCATGGGATTGAGTGTGGGCGTTCCCTTCGCGAAGGGGCGATGGGGCCTTGGCTTCGGCATCACGCCGTTCAGCGATGTGGGGTACAACCTCACGGAGACCGCAACAGTGGATGATGCCACGGTTTCCTACGAATACACGGGGACCGGCGGGTTGAACCAGGTCTTCGCCGGGCTTGGTCACGTGCTCTGGCAAGAGAAGCCGGACTCATTGGGTCATCTGGGTGGCCGCCTGGCGGTCGGTGCCAACTTCGACTTCATTTTCGGTTCGGTGGAGCAAACGAGGAAGGCCGCATACCCTCGCAGCCTGGCCTACACGAGCATTTCGGCCTTTTCCTCCTTGGTGCTGCGTGCGCCTTCGGGAAGCTTCGGACTGCACTACAGCGACGCGATCACTTCCAAAGCACGCGCACAGCGCTCGCGCGAAGAGCGGAAGGCGAAAGGACAGCAGCAACTGGACCGTTGGCGCCTGGAGCATGTGGACACCACGCGTATGGCCTACGATGACCTGGTTCTTTGGCGGGCCGCCAGGACCGATGAGGCCCGCTTGGCCTGGCTGCGTGGTATCTCCTGGCGAACGGCCTATCGCGACAGCGCCGATATGCCGCGCTTGAAGGATATCGCTGATGCGCGTCCGTGGAGGTTCACATTGGGAGCAACGGTCAGCCTACCCACCGTTTTCAGCGCGACCAGTACGGATCTAGTCACATCATTTTTCCGTTTTTCGAACGGTAGCGAGACCGTGCTCGACACGCTGCCCTCCGCTGGGGAGACCCAAGGAACGTTGAGCCTGCCCGTGGCTTTCGGTGCGGGGCTGAGCGTTCATAACTCACGCTGGTTGTTGACGGCTGAAGCGCGGCGCAGGGATTGGGCGTTGTCAAAAGTGGATGTCGAAGGCTACGCCTTGCCCTCCTCGTTGCGCGCAAGCATGATGTACGCAGCGGGTGCGCGATTCACGCCGAGTGATGAAGGGGGAGTTTTCCAGCGTGCCACTTATCGGGCCGGCGTTCGTTATCTGGACGACTATCTGCAAGTGCGTGGCACCCCACTGACCTGCACCTCGATCAGTGCCGGTATCTCGTTACCCCTGAACACGGTGCAGACGAACAGCTACCTGCACATCGGTGCCGAATACGGACAGCGCGGAACCCTTGGGGACGGATTGCTCCAAGAGACCTTCACGCATCTCTGGGTCGGCGTGAGCATCACTCCCTGGAAGCGGGAACGTTGGTTCCAGCGTTACCAGATCCAGTGACGATGCCCGGTCGTGTACTGCCGATGCTTCTGGTCTGCCTGGTGGTTGGCTGCAAGAATGACCTGGACCAGTTGGCCGCCGTGGACATGGATGCCGCCGCGCCTGACCGCATCACCTCGCAGGCGGAATACTTCTATAGCGACAGCGGCAGGCTGCGTAATCGCCTGCGGGCCGGCAGGGTGGAGGAGTACATGGGGGACAACCGCCAGCGGACGGAGATGAGAGAAGGTCTGGAACTGGTCTTTTTCAACACCGATGGTGGACAAGGCAGCGTCCTGACCGCACGGGAGGGGCTTATCAAGCCCAGAAAGAACCTCATGGAGGTGCGGGACCATGTGGTTTTCACCAATGCACGCGGCGAACGGCTCGAAACGGAACTCCTCGTGTGGAGCCAGGACAGCGACAGGGTGTGGACGGACCAACCGGTGAAGATCATCCGTGCCCAGGACATCCTCTATGGACAAGGGTTGGACGCCAACGAGGATTTCAGCCGGTATACGATCAGGCGGTTGACGGGAACACTCTTCGTCGAATCAGGAGACACCTCTTCATCCACGTTGAAATAGCCATGGACAGACTAGCACGGATCATGGAGTTCTTCTGGCTGACCCTGGCCGTGCTGGGCGCATTGTGGGCCGGGTGGGAGATCCATGTCCTGGGCTGGACGAATGCGAAGTTGTACCTCTGGTTCCCGCTGATCTGCTGCGCGATGTTCCTGTATCGCCGGTTCACCCGGAGGAAAATGGCCGAGTGGGCCGCGAGGAAGGCCCGGGAACAGCAAGGTGACCGTAGCTCATAGCGCAGCCTTGCCGGCCGCACTATGGCCGAACACCGTCATCTTCGCGCCGTGTCCACAGCCCAACTCTTCCTGCTCATCGTCAGCATGGCCTTCACAGCGCTTTGTGCAGGGTTGGAGATCGCCATCGTGAGCTGCAACAAGCTCTACGTGGAACTCAAGCGCAAAGAAGGGACGATCTGGGCGCGACTGGTGGCGCCCTTGCTCAAGCGACCTGGCCGGGTGATCAGCGCCTTGCTCGTGGGCAACAATATCGGCCTGGTGGTATATGGGCTCGTTATGGCCGACATCCTGAAGCCCAAACTGCATTCCATCTACCCCGGTGAGGGCTTTGTGCTGGTGATGGAGACCGTGATCGAGACACTGATCATACTCGTCGTGAGCGAGTTCATTCCCAAGGCGTTGTTCCGGCTCGACCCGAACTTCACCCTGAGCATTTTCGCGCTTCCCCTGCGCATCCTCTACTTCGTGCTCTGGCCACCGACGATCATCCTCACGGTACTCAGTGATGGCGTTCTCAGCCTGTTCGGAGCCAAGCACAAGCATGGTGAGGTCGCGTTCGGGCGCATCGACCTGGACGCGTTCCTCAAGGAAGTGACCGACAGCGCTCCGAAGGATACGGATCTGGATTCCGAAGTGGAGTACTTCAAGAACACCTTGGAATTGAGCAATATCAAGGTACGCGAACTGATGATACCCCGTGCCGAGGTGGAGGCGATCGACGTCGATGAGGCCGTGACCACCCTCCACAAGCGCTTCACCGAAACAGGTCTGAGCAAGTTGCTTGTTTACAAGGACAGCGTGGACAATATGATCGGGTACGTCCACGGCTACGAACTGTTCCGGAAGCCGCGCAGTATCCGTGCGGTGATGCGCCCCGTCAACTTCGTGCCCGGCACGATGAGCGCCGACGAGGCGTTGCAACGCTTCACCAAACAGCGCACACATGTTGCCGTGGTGGTGGATGAGTTCGGCGGAACGGCGGGAATGCTGACCATCGAAGACGTGGTGGAAACCATCGTGGGCGACATCGAGGATGAACACGATGAGGGTGAACTGGTCGAAGAGCGGATCGGGGAGAATGAATTCGTACTGAGCGCGCGTCTGGACGTGGACTACCTGTCCGAGCAGTTCGGATTGAACTTCCCGCACAGCGAGGAGTACGACACGCTCGCCGGGTGGATACTCCATCACACGGGCGTTGTTCCCGAGCAAGGTGCGGTGGTCGAGGAGGGTCCATTCAAGGTAACGGTGGCCCAGGTGCATCATGGACGCATCGATCTGGTGAAGCTGGAAGTGGTGGACCCCGAGGGAGGTTTTTTGCGTGCCTGAGCACGCATTTACGTGGCTGGCCACGCACGCATTTTGTGCTCAATGATCACTTTGGATGGAGGCTGCGGATAGATTACCTGTTCGATCCGGTTTCTGACCATCAGGTGGTTGGCATGGAGAAATGCCTAAGACGAATGTTTGCTTGGCCAGCCATGCAATGAGGCTATTCTTCATCCCGACCCCATTCCCGATCGCGACCCTGATCCCCGACATGTTCCGCGCTTTCCTCCAACCATCCCCACACCACCTCCCCGCCTATATTTGCCACCCTTTCAAAAATCCCTTTCGATGGCTGTGATCGGTAAGATCCGCGAACGCGGAAACCTGTTGGTGATCCTGGTAGGTGGAGCGCTCCTCCTGTTCGTATTGGACGCGCTGTTGAGCGGCAACCAAGGCGGTCGCGGGCCGGGCGGTGAAGCGATCGGGGAGATCGCCGGAGAGGAGGTCAGCAGGATCGACTTCGCCAACCGCGTTGATGAACAGGCCAATCTCTACCGCGAGAACGGAACGAATGTGGACAACCAGATGCAGGAGCAGATCCGGAACAGCGTCTGGCAGGAGATCCTGCGCGAGCGTACCCTGAGCGTTCAAGCCGCCAAGGCCGGGCTCGGAACCACCCTGAGCAGCGAAGAGTATGATGATATCCGTTGGGGGGAGAACATCGTCAGCGACTTCCAGAACAATGAGAACTTCAAGGGGCCGGATGGCAAGCTCGACAAGGCGCTCCTGAAGCGGTATTTCGCCAACGTTCAGGAGAAATTGCCGGTGCTGTATGAATACCAGAAGAAGACCTTCATTCCCAACCGCATCATCGCGAAGTACAACGCGTTGCTGAAGAAGAGCTGCTTCGTGAACAGCGCCCAGGTGAAGGACGACTACGCCGCCACGAATACCAAGGCCACGTTCAATTTCGTCGCCCGCCGCTACGACGTCGAACCCGACAGCCTCTATGCCGTCAATGATGACGATGTGCGGTCCTATTTCAATGCGCACCGTTCGGAGAAGAAATGGCAACAGAAAGCCGCGCGCAGCTTCGTCTATGTGAAGTTCCCGGCCACGCCCACGCAGGAGGATATCGCTGCGACGCGTGATGAGCTCGCGAACCTGCGGCCTGAGTTCGAGACCTTGCGTGGGAAAGCGGACAGCCTTTTCGTGCTGAGGAACTCAACGACCAAGTCCGGTGCGGCCACGGCGTATGCCGAGGGCACGGCCGACCAATTGAACGATTCACTCATCCTCCATGCCGACACCGGCGCGGTGGTCGGGCCCTTCAAGGATGGCGACTTCTGGAAAATGGTGAAGGTGAAGGAACTCGCCGATGTCCCCGAAGCACGCGTGAGGCATATCCTGTTCAGCACTTCCGGAAAGGATCCGGAGGCGGAGAAAACGATCAAGAACCGCGCGGACAGCGTACTCGCTGCGGTGAAACGTGACAAGTCGAAGTTCGAGGCGATGGTGGAGAAGTACACCGAGGACCCGGGAAGCAAGAGCACCGGAGGGGTGTACGAGTGGTTCGACAAGACCCGCATGGTACCCGAATTCACCAAAGCGAGCTTTGATGAGAAGGTGGGGGCCACGACCATTTGCAAAACGAGTTACGGCTATCACATCGTTGAGGTGCTTGGTCAACGCAACCGCCAGGAACGCCGGGTGTTGACCGTGGACCGCAAAGTGCGTCCCGATCAGGCCCTCAAGGAGGCTTGGAAGACCGCCAGTTCCTTCGCCCTCAACAATCCCGATACGGCCAGCTTCCGCAAGAGTGCGGCAGAAGCGAACTTGGCGTACACCCCGGTCGACGAGTTCAAGAGCGATCAGCGCTTCGTTTCAGGATTGCAGGATCCAGGCAGCGTGATCAGCTATGTGAACCGCTCCAAGATCGGCGATAAGCCCAGCGAGCCCCTGATGAGCGAGGAGAGCTATGTGGTGGCGCTGCTCACGGGAATCCGCGAGGAAGGCGATCCACGTTTCGAGGATGTGGAGGAAGCCATGACGACGGAGGTGCGCAAACAGAAGAAGGCGGAAGCCTTGCTGGCGAAAATGGCCGGGAAGGCGGACCTCAACGCCTTGGCCACGGAACTGGGCATCAGCGTGCAGAGCGCGTCCGATATGGCTTTCAGCGGTATGAGCATCCCGGGTGGCTTCAACGATCCCGAGGTCGTAGGTCGGGTCTTCACGCTGGCGAACGGGCAGTTGAGCACTCCGATGAAAGGTGACATGGCCGTGTACGTCGCCAGCATGACCAACCTGGTCGCCGCCGGCGAAATGCCCGAGAACCCGGATGCCGCGAAACCCCTGACGGACAAGATCCGGGGCCGTGCGGAGTATCAGGCATTCAATGCAATGAAAGAGGCGGCCAACATCAAGGACGACCGCAGCAAGTTCTTCTGAGGTCAACGCCGAACAAGGTCGGAACGGGGCGCGTGAGCGCCCCGTTCGTTTTCCGCGTCATCTCAACTGGCTCAGTCTCTCAGCGTCAAGCCGCACGAGCGTCCCCAGCAGCAGGGTGAAGCCCACCAGCG
Source organism: Flavobacteriales bacterium (assembly GCA_017998165.1). GTDB lineage: Bacteria > Bacteroidota > Bacteroidia > Flavobacteriales_F > PHOS-HE28 > PHOS-HE28. The sequence continues at coordinate 7,378 of JAGODO010000174.1, forward strand.
AACTGCCTCCATAGCTGAAGAGAGGCAGGGGGATACCGATCACCGGAGCCAGTCCGATGGCCATGCCCACGTTGATCATCAGGTGCAGGAAGAAGATGCTGGCCACACAGTACGCGTAGATGCGCGTGAACCGCGATCGCTGGCGTTCACCCACCTGTACACAGCGCAGG
>JAGODO010000175.1 GCA_017998165.1 Flavobacteriales bacterium
GCGGTACTCGCATGGTACACGCATCGTGGTTCGCCGGTCCTGCTGGCGATCCTTTTCCTGCTGACGGTCTTCTTCGGGTCGAGCATCGTGCGGGTTCCTGCCGGGAGTACCCGGCGGTCATCCCTCATATGGATCGCTCTCTTTGCCTCGTTGCTGGTGTTGGCAGCGCTCAGAGTGGGCCCGCTTGTACGGAAGGTCACGGAAGGTATCCCCGACGAGCTTCCCGCTTTCAAGGTCTCATCCCTGTTGCGGCCCTTGTTCCTGCTGGACCGGACGAACGAGGCCTGGCTCATCCATAGCATGGCTGTCCTATTGCTGATCTCGTTCGCTGCCGGGGTGTGGGCGCGATGGCATATGGGGCGGAAACCGCTCTGGCATGATGCGCTGCTCGGTCTGGTTCTCGGGCTGATCCTGCTGTCCTGGATCTATGGATCGCCCACGGCGCGCAAGGTCCTGATCGCTGAACGGTGCCAATGGCTGGCGCTGTTGACGTTCGCGATCTGGCTCACGGCCATCGCCGATGCCCGCCGCGGGTGGATCGCACGCGTGATCGGCGGAGCTGCAGTGTGCGCGCTGCCCTTGCACATCATCCGGCTGGTGCAGGTGGAGGAGTCCTTCGCCGACTTGCGACAAGCCCATGCCCTGACGATGGAAGCCTGCGACGCCCTTCGACCGGGCAGCCTGGTGGCACCGGTCATGACCGACCCCGACCGGTTGTTGCAGCATTGGGAGGCCTTCGTCGCCATCGGGCATGATGGGATACTCGTTGCGCCCGACGAACACGTCAACCTTGTCCTACCGGACTCCTTGGCGCGCCATGCGTACTGGCTTTACACGGAAGATCCCGCCTGGTTGATCCGGCATTGGCGCAAAGGCATACCCCTGGAAGTGGATCAGGTCCTTTTCCTGGGCAGTGGGATCGAGCGGGCAGTGAGCAAGCATCCGTGGCCAACACTGCTGACAGAGCGCTTCCGGCTGACCTTCGAGAACGACTTCGCGCGGATCTACACGACCGTTGCTAGGAAGTGACCTGTGCGCCACCCGCATGGCGGATCGTTCGCGGCCGTTGGGCGCGTGCGCTCAATCCAACTTCAGCACCGCCAGGAACGCCTGCTGCGGGATCTCCACGGTGCCGATCTGCTTCATCTTCTTCTTCCCCTCCTTCTGCTTCTCCAGCAGCTTGCGCTTACGTGAGATGTCACCGCCATAACACTTGGCGGTAACGTCCTTGCGCAGGGCCTTGGTGGTCTCACGCGCCACGATCTTGGCACCGATGGCCGCCTGGATGGGGATGTCGAACTGCTGGCGTGGCAGGAGTTCCTTCAGCTTGCTGCACATCTTCTTGCCCAGTTCGTAGGCGTGGTCGCGGTGGATCAACGCGCTGAGCGCATCGACGCGTTCACCGTTCAGCAGGATGTCCAGCTTGATCAGGTCGCTCTCCTTCATGCCGACCGGGTGGTAGTCGAAGCTGGCGTAGCCGCGCGAGATGGATTTGAGCTTGTCGTAGAAGTCGAACACGACCTCGCCGAGGGGCAGCTCGAACGTGAGCTCCACACGGTCCGTGGTGAGGTAGTTCTGCCCGATCAGCATGCCACGCTTCTCGATGCAGAGCGTCATGATCGCGCCGGTGTACTCGGCTTTGGTGATCACCTGCGCCTTGATGTACGGCTCCTGGATCGACTCGATGTGCATCACATCGGGCAGGTCGGCGGGGTTGTGTACGTCCAGCACTTCACCGTTCGTCTTCGTGACCACATAGCCCACGTTGGGCACGGTGGTGATCACGCTCATGTTGAACTCGCGATCCAGGCGCTCCTGGATGATCTCCATGTGCAGCAGGCCGAGGAAGCCGCAACGGAAACCGAAGCCGAGCGCGGCGCTGCTCTCAGGCGTCCACGTGAGGCTGGCGTCGTTCAACTGCAACTTCTCCATCGCATCGCGCAGATCCTCGTAGTCGTCGGTATCCACGGGGAAGATGCCGGCCCACACCATGGGCTTCACGTCCTCGAAGCCATGGATGGCCTCTGCACAGGGGCGGTCCTTGTGCGTGATGGTGTCGCCCACCTTCACCTCGCTGGCCGTTTTGATCCCGCTGATGATGTATCCCACATCCCCGGCCTTCACATCGGGGCGCGGCTCGATGGCCATCTTCAGGCAGCCCACTTCATCAGCGTTGTGGTCCGTGCCCGTGTTGAAGAACTGCACGCGGTCGCCCTTCCGGATGGTGCCGTTCATCACGCGGAAGTAGGCGATGATCCCACGGAACGGGTTGAAGACGCTGTCGAAGATCAGCGCTTGCAGGGGCGCTGCGGGATCGCCTTTCGGGGCGGGAATGCGCTCCACGATGGCCTCCAGCACCTTGTCCATGCCGAAGCCCGTCTTGCCGCTGGCGGGCATGATCTCCTCGCGTTTGCAACCCAGCAGGTCCACGATCTGGTCCTTCACTTCCTCCGGATTGGCCGAAGGCAGGTCCATTTTGTTCAGGATCGGGATGATCGTCAGGTCATGCTCCAGCGCCAGGTACAGGTTGCTTATGGTCTGCGCCTGGATGCCTTGGGCGGCGTCCACGATGAGCAGCGCCCCTTCGCAGGCGGCGATGGACCGGCTCACCTCGTAGCTGAAGTCCACGTGGCCCGGGGTGTCGATCAGGTTCAGGATGTACGGCTCACCGTTGTACGACCAGTTCATCTGGATCGCCTTGCTCTTGATGGTGATGCCGCGCTCGCGCTCCAGGTCCATGTCGTCCAGGGCCTGGTTCTGCATATCGCGGTCGGCGATGGTGCCGGTCATCTGCAGCAGGCGATCGGCCAAGGTGCTTTTGCCGTGGTCGATGTGGGCGATGATGCAGAAGTTGCGGATGTTCTTCATGGATGCTCAGCGAGTGCGGTCCCGGTCGCTTCGGTCCCGATAGGGTCGGGGCCTCGCGAAGGGCCGCGAAGGTAGCCCCTCCGCATTTCTGATGGACCGAAGCAGCCAGGGCCCACCTACATTCGTCTTTCCGACGATACGAAACCCCCACAGCATGATGAACCGCTACGCTTTCCCCTTGGCCCTCATCTGCGTGTCGTTGACCGCGCAGGCCCAAACGGTGCTCTCACCCGCGGAGTACCAGAACCTGAAGGCACACGAGCTGTTGCCGTCCGGCCCCATCATCATCAGCGGCGACCCCGGCACCGGCCTTCCGGTGAGCACCTCCGTTCTCGAGCGTGGCGGTGGCGGCGCATGCGATTGCTGGATAGCCCCGGATACCACCTACCAGATGGCCATGCTGCCGAACGATGACATGAGCAGCACAGCGATCACGTTGCCCTTCACCTTCAGCCTGTTCAGCGAGCCTTACGCGGAAGTCTACATCAACAACAACGGGAACGTCTCCTTCGGCACACCCTACGGCACGTTCACCGCCACCGGCTTTCCGAGCGACGGCTTCGTGATGGTCGCTCCCTTCTGGGCGGATGTGGATACCCGGGGAGAGGACGGCAGCGGCCTGAACGGGGGTGAAGTGGTGTACAAGGTGACGGACCATGCCTTGTACGTGAACTGGGTGGATGTGGGCTACTTTTCCATGCAGACCGACCTGCACAATGCCTTCCAACTGATCATCACAGACGGCACGGACCCGGTGATCCCCGGAGGCAACAACGTGAGTTTCTGCTACCAGGACATGCAGTGGACCACAGGATCGGCCAGCGGTGGGCTCGGTGGCTTCGACGGAACCCCGGCCACGGCGGGCGTGAACCGCGGCAATTCCGGCGATCATGCGCAAGTGGGCAGGTTCTCCCTAAACGACGACAGCTATGCGGGCCCGTATGTGGAGAGCAGCGGGGTCGATTGGTTGGACAACACCCACTTCTACCTGAACACCACCGGCACCGGCGTACCACCCATTTTCGGCAGCACCTTCGATTGCGACACGGTGATCGTGCAGATGCCCCTTGGCCCGGAAGACCGCGACGGCGAGCTCTACCACTTGATCGTGCTGCCCGGTGCACCGGACCAGATGGTCTCCTGCGTTTCTTCGGCACCCACCCTGCCCAATTTCGAGAACGTCAATGAAGGGCTGTCCTCGAAGCTGGAGCTGGAGTTCCAGATCAATTCCGACGAGGCGGAGGTCGGCCTGCACTACATCACCTTCACCGCCACGAACGATGACGCGGAGCCGCTGAGCTCGACGTACGTGCTGCAGGTGGAAAAGACCGGCACCGGCAGCACCGACATCGCTGCGAACGCCGTACTGGAAGGCATCGCCCTGGCACCGAACCCCGCGCTGGAAAGCAGCGTGCTCGCCTGGCCGGCCGATGTGACCGTGCGCAACGTGGTGGTGCTCGGCCTGGATGGGAAGCAGGTGGCCACCTTCAGCCTGACAGCGCGCGAACAGCGGCTGGTGTTGCTGTTGGACGGACTGGCGACAGGCACCTACTTGGTGCGGGCCCTCACGGATAGCGGTGTTCGGACCGAGCGCCTGGTGAAAGTGCCGAGATAGGCGGAGAAACACGCCTTACGCGAAGGCCGCGTCCCATCCGGCGCGGCCTTCACGTTATTTTTGGGTCCGGAGCGCAAGCTGGCAGGCAACTTCCGCCCGCCGGATCGCATCATCACCCCGCAGGATGGCCCCCATGACGGACGAGCAGCTTGTAGCCGGATGCCTGAAGGGCGACCCTGTGGCGCAGAAGGACCTTTACAAGTCCTATGCGCGCAAGATGATGAGCATCTGCATGCGCTACGCCAACGACCGCGAACAGGCCCAGGACATCCTGCAGGACGGGTTCGTGAAGGTCTTTACCAAGATGGACCACTTCCGGGCGGACGGTCCCTTGGGCGGCTGGATCGCGCGCACCATGGTGAATACGGCCCTGGACCACATCCGCCGGAACAAGCCGTACGACCACAGCCTGGACCTGACCGAAGCGGAGCACCTGCACGCGGAGGATGAGCATGTGATGAGCGCCATGACCACGGACGAGCTCATGGAGATCATCCAGGCCCTGCCGCCGGGCTACCGCACGGTGTTCAACCTGTTCGCCATAGAAGGTTACCCCCACAAGGACATCGGGGAGATGCTGGGCATCAGCGAGAACACGAGCAAATCGCAATTCATGAAAGCGCGGGCCTACCTGCGCAAGCTGCTTCCCAAAGAAGCGGCCGATATCTACGGACAGCACGAATGAAGGACCCGTTGTTCAATAGCCTGGTCGAGCGCTTCGCGGACCACACGATGGATGTGGACCCCGGAACATGGAGCGCCATCAGCGGCCAACTGGCGGTGGCCAGCGGCAGCAGCCTCAGCGGGCTGCTCCAGGAAAAATTCACCGGCCATGAGGCCTCGGTCGATCCCCAGGTGTGGACGAACATCAGCAGCCAGCTCGGCCACGGTGCCGCAGCAGGCGTAGGCAGCACGGCGGGCTGGTGGGCCGCCGGAATAGCCGCCACGCTCGTCGCCGGAAGCCTGCTGCTCTACACGATGAGCGATGAGCCCGCCGCTCCCGCACTGGCGGAGAAAGCATCCATTACCGCCCCTGTGGCCGCTGAGCCGACCCCGGTGACCGAACCAGCCTTGACGGACAAGCTCACGGGATCGGTCATTCCTGAACAGACCCGCAACACGCCTGCTCCGATCGTAGCGCAGCCAACAACCCCGCGCACCCAACTTCCTGCCGGCGACCGCAGTCCGGAAACCGACGTTGTTCCCAACGCTCGTGAAACACGCGGCGAAGGGGAAGAGTCTGGCGACCCATCGTATCCCCCGGCCAAGGAGCAAGACAAACAATTCGTTGCCACCGTGCTGCAGGACATCGTGGACAACTATGTGACCAGTCCGGTAGTGGTGGCGAAGGAGAAGGTGATCCCCCCGCCGATCCAGGACGAAATGCCGAGCCAGACCGTACATCCTTACCACGACGAGCCTGAGCCGGAACTCGCGCCTGAGCCTGAAAAGCCGATCGCCCAAGAGGAACTGGCGGTATTCATTCCCACGGCTTTCAGCCCGAACGGCGACTTCGTGAACGATGAATTGGCAGTGTCCGTGCAGAACTACGAAAAGGCCGTCGTTCGCATCTTCTCGGCCGCCAACGACCGCTTGGTCTTCAGCGCCGATAACCTTGAGACCCGATGGAACGGGTTGCTCATGAACAGCGGGGACCGTTGCGAACCCGGCATGTACTTCTATGCTTTGGAGGTCACGGCGCAAGGCCGCACGTGGAGCAAGGGCGAGGTGGTGCGCCTCTTCCGGTAACACCATGAACGCCCTCAGGAAAACCCTGCCGCTGGTCGCGCTGGGCCTGATGGCGGCCCCGGCCTCAGCGCAGGAATACCTGGGTTATCCGAGCTATCGCGAATGGAAGGCGGCGACCTATGGGGTAACCCTAGGGCATCCGAGGCCATCGGCCACTACACAACCCGAGCTGCGCGGCGGTGGTGCGGAGACCTGCGAGTGCTGGCACGAGCCCGATGGCACCTACACCGAGATCGACAATGGGTCCGAATGGGGAGCCTGCGGATTCCATGATCCCGACGACGGTAGCTACGGCCCGATCTTCCTGCCTTTCAACTATGATTTCTACGGCCAGCTTTACAACGCGGTGTACATCAACACCAATGGGAACATCACCATGGAGAACTGCTTCGACAGCTTCGACGCGAGCGGTTTCCCACAAGCGGATATTGTGATCGTCGCACCGTTCTGGGCCGATGTGGATCTGAGCGCGGTCGGGGCGAACATCAACCGGGTGCAGTACAAGGTGACACCCACGGCACTCTATGTGAACTGGACGAACGTGGGTTACTTCGATGCCGAAACCGATCTGCTCAACACCTTTCAGCTGATCATCACCGACGGCAGTGACCCGGTGGTGGCCAACGGGGCGAATACGTCCTTCTGCTACAAGGACATGCAGTGGACCACCGGCGCGGCGAACGATGGGGTGGGCGGCTTCGGCGGCAATCCCGCAAACGTTGGCGCCAACAGGGGCGACGGTATCAACTACATCCAGTTCGGCCGTTTCGATCAGGCGGGAGGCGCCTATGATGGCCCGTACGGGGCGAACGATGGCATCGATTTCCTGGACGACAAGTACTTCTCGTTCACCACCGATGTCACCACGAGCAATGTGCCCCCCGTGATCACCGGTCAATCCGTGTGCGACACGCTGATCCTCTGCGTGAACGAATCGTCCATCCTGCAGGTCACCTTCCTGTCCCCGGAGCCGGACCAGACAACGGTACCTGACGTGAGTTCACCTACGCTGACGGGCATCTCGGTCCTCACCTCGACCCCCGGCGTGAACGCGGATATCACCGTGGAAGTGACTCCGACGCTGGCCGACGTGGGCTATCACACCATCACGTTCACAGGGACCGACAACGGCACGCCGTCGATCACCTCCACGCTCAACGTGGTCATCCTGGTACAGACCGCTGCCGATATGGAACCCGGTTCGGCGGACGTGTGCGACACCGGTGGCCCCATCGACCTGTACGCATTGATCGGCGGGCCTGCTCCAGGAGGGGATTGGACAGATCCGCTCGGGAATGCGC
>JAGODO010000176.1 GCA_017998165.1 Flavobacteriales bacterium
GGCAAGGAGCTCTATGAGAGCGATGCCAATGCCCGTGTGTTCTTCGAGCATGCGAACAACATCCTGGGCTTCGCTATCACCGAGGTGATGTTCCGCGGGTCAGCGGATGATCTGAAGCAGACCAACATCACGCAGCCCGCCATCTTCCTGCACAGCGTGATCAAGGCCAAGGTGATGGGCGATGCGTTCCAACCCGCCATGGTCGCCGGGCACTCGCTCGGCGAGTTCAGTGCGCTGGTCGCTGCGGGTGCGATGGAATTCTCCGATGGATTGAAGCTGGTAGCCGCGCGCGCGAACGCCATGCAAAAGGCTTGTGACCTGCAGCCCAGTACGATGGCCGCCATCATCGGATTGGAGGATACGAAGGTGGAAGAGGTATGTGCCAACATCCCCGGGGTGGTCGTTCCGGCGAACTACAACTGTCCAGGACAGCTGGTGATCAGCGGAACCCTTGAGGCCGTGACCGCCGCTTGTGATGCATTGAAAGCCGCTGGAGCCCGGTTGGTAAAGGTGCTTCAGGTGGGCGGTGCCTTCCATAGCCCGCTCATGGAACCCGCCCGCGCCGAACTCGCCACGGCCATCGCCTACACGCCGATCGTGGACCCGCGCTGCGCCGTGTACCAGAACGTGGACGCCCGCCCGCACAAGGATCCAGCGCGTATCAAGGCCAACCTCATCGCGCAGCTCACCGCGCCCGTGCGCTGGACCCAGACCATGCAGCACATGCTCGCCGATGGTGCGACGAAAGTCGTGGAGGTGGGACCGGGGAATGTGCTCCAAGGCCTCTTCAAGAAGGTGAGCAAGGAGGTGGAGACGACGGGGGCATAGGCGCTCTCCGGAAATGATGGCAGGGATCTGACCGTCGCGCGCGTACCTACCTTCGTGATGATGCGCTTGCGGCAACCGGTCTTCAGCATAGCCTTGGTACTGACGGGGACCTCGTTGGCACAACAACCCTTCCCGACGGCTTCTGACAGCGGGACTTGGAGCGTGTTGACCTGCATCTACGGAATAGGGGTCTGGTGCCAGACAGAAACCTGTGCCTACGATGCCACGGACACCCTGTGCGGATCCACGTGGTCGGTGTATTCATGGCCCACCTTCGGGCTGGACCCGGGCATCGCTTACGTCCGCAATGAGGGGCAGCGCACGCTCCTGCGCCGGACGACCGACTGCCTCGATAAGGAATATGTGATTTACGATTTCTCCATGGAGGTCGGTGATTCGGTCTACGCACCTATGAACATGGACCTGATACCGCAGGACACGACCCTCTTCATTCTCCAGGACATCGATACGGTCGATGTGCTCGGGGTCGAACGTCGTCGGTTCACGCTCTTGTTCGATCCCTGCAATGGGAACTTCGCGAATGCGTCCATGGAGTGGATCGAGGGTATCGGTTCCACCATGCATCCGTTCTATTCCGTGGACTGCCTGTGCGACTTCTGTGAGCAGTCGCTTACACTGCTGTGCTACGACAGCTCGGGGGTACAGCTCTTTGTCGATCCGGTTTTCCAAACCTGTGACACGCTCATCACGACGGTAGATGAGCCGAGTAGTGCGCCTGCGAACGTGCTCAGCGTTCTCTACGATGCAACAGCCGGATCGCTGATCGTGACCGTCGATCAGGATGTTCAGGAACAGAACCGTTCAGGGCTCACGCTCGTGCTTGTGGCCGGGGATGGACGCATGATACGGCGGCAGGGGCTCTCCGCTTCGGCATCCCGTGGCGTGCGGATGGACGTGGCGTCCCTCGCGTCAGGCGCTTATGTCCTGTTGCTTACCGACGGCCATGAACGGCTCGCAGGTCGGCGGATAGTGATCCATCAGGTCGACTAGAGCCGATCGTTCAACAACTTCCCGCTGCGGATGAGTTTGTGCAGGTAAGGCTCGGTGAGCGTCGCGCGGATCGCCTGCACATGGTCCAACCGGTGGCAGTCACTGCCCAGCAGTTCGTACCATCCGTTGTCGATGATCTTCTCAGCCGCCTTCTTTACGCCGGGACCGTAAGCGCCCATGAGCGCGATGGTGTTCAACTGGAACAGCACCCCGCGGTCTTTCAGTTTCTCCATCGTGCCCGGGTCCGTATGCCAGTATTGATAGCGTTCGGGATGCGCGAGCACGGGGCGGTAGCCCGCTGATTGCATCTCGAACACCACGCTCAACAGCATCATCGGTTCGCTCAGGAACGGAAGTTCGAAGAGCAACAGGTCCCTGCCGAAGGTGAGCACCCGCTTCTCCTTCACCAGCTTGTCGAGCTCGTGGTCGAGGTAGTACTCGGCCGCCGCCTCGATCTCCACCGGGATGCCCTTCACCAGTAGTTCGCGCCGCACCGTTTCCAGCCCACCCAGGATGATCTCCGGCGTGTTGCGGTAGCCGTCGGCCATCACATGCGGGGTGGTCACCACTTTGCCGTAGCCCAGCTCGTGCATCGCGCTGATCAGCTCGATGCTCTGCTCCAGCGTCTGCGCGCCATCATCGATGCCGGGGATGAAGTGGCTGTGGACGTCGCACTTGAGCACGCTCAGGTCCGCAGGGCCGGGATCCGGTTCCGACTTTCCGAAGAGCTTTCCGAGGAGTCCCATCAGTTCTGGCCCCTAAGAACGCGAGGAATGCGGAAGGATGCGGCGGCGTTCAGCATTTTTCAGCCCGTGTAGTGCGCTGCATAGTACTGCTGATACGCGCCGGATGTGACGTGCTCCAGCCAAGCCTCGTTGGCCAAGTACCAGTCCACCGTCCGTTCAAGGCCTTTCTCGAAGGTTATGCTCGGTTTCCAACCCAGCTCGCGTTCGATCTTGCCCGCATCGATGGCATAACGCAGGTCGTGCCCCGCACGGTCGGTAACGTAGGTGATGAGCTTGGCGCTCTCGCCTTCCGCTCGACCGAGCTTCTGGTCCATGATGCGGCAGAGCAGGTGCACCAGGTCGATGTTCTTCCACTCGTTGTGCCCGCCGATGTTGTACGTCTCACCGTTCGCGCCGTTGTGGAAGACCGCATCGATGGCGCTGGCGTGATCCTCCACCCACAACCAATCGCGCACGTTCTCGCCTTTGCCGTACACCGGCAGCGCTTTGCCCAAGCGGATGTTGTTGATCATCAGCGGGATCAACTTTTCCGGGAAGTGATGGCTGCCGTAGTTGTTGCTGCAGTTGCTCACCACGAAGGGGAGCTTGTACGTGTTCCCATAGGCGCGCACGAAGTGGTCGCTCGCGGCCTTGCTCGCGCTGTACGGGCTCTGCGGGTCGTAGGCGGTCTCTTCGGTGAAGAAGCCGCCGTCGTGCAGCGAGCCGTAGACCTCGTCTGTGCTCACATGGTAGAACCGCACCTCAGCCCGGCCCTCTCCGGAGGAGAGGGGGGGATGCGCATTCAACCGATCCCTCCACGCTTCACGCGCGGCGTTCAACAGGGTGACCGTGCCGATCACGTTCGTGGTAACGAAGGCCATCGGATCGCTGATACTGCGGTCAACGTGACTTTCGGCAGCGAGGTGGATCACGCCATCGGGGCGCTGCTCGGTGAAGATCCGATGCAGTCCCTCGGCATCGCGGATGTCGCACTTCACGAACGCATAGTTCGGCGCGTTCTCGATGTCGCGCAGGTTCTCCAGGTTGCCCGCGTAGGTGAGCGCATCCAGGTTGATGATGCGGTACCCCGGATACTTCGTGACGAAACGACGCACGACATGGCTGCCGATGAAGCCGGCACCACCGGTGATGAGGATTATCCGCTGAGCGTTCATTTTCCTATCCACGGATCACGCCGATTTCACCGATGTCCAGATCGTGGGATGTCCGCTTCCGGGCTCCATCGGCGTGATCTGTGAGATCGGTGGACGCATTCCCGTCACAGACTCCAGTAGGAGAGGTTCTTCACCTTGTTACGGAAGATGCCCTTCAGATCGACCAGCACGCCTTTGGGTTTGAGCATGCTCTTGAACCAGGCTTCATCCTTGGAGGCGTACTCGGTATGGTTGACGGCGACGATGATCGCGTCGTAGGGCCCCTTCATCTCTTTCGTCAGTTCATACCCGTATTCGTGCTTCACCTCGTCGCTGTCCGCATGCGGATCGGCCACGTCCACGGTGCAGCTGAAGCTCTTCAGCTCGCGCACCACGTCGGCCACCTTGCTGTTGCGGATGTCGGTGACGTTCTCCTTGAAGGTCGCCCCCATCACGAGTACACGCGCTTCGGCGGGGCTCGCGCCGGCGGAGATGATCTTCTTCACCGTCTGCTTGGCCACGTAGCCGCCCATGCTGTCGTTCACGTAGCGGCCGGCGTCGATGATCTGCGCGTGGTAGCCGAGCTCCTTGGCCTTGTAAACGAGGTAGTACGGGTCCACTCCGATGCAGTGGCCACCGACCAGTCCCGGCTGGAACTTGAGGAAGTTCCATTTGGTGCCCGCCGCCTCCAGCACGTCGAAGGTATTGATACCGACACGGTTGAAGATGATCGACAGTTCGTTGATCAGCGCGATGTTCACGTCGCGCTGCGTGTTCTCGATGATCTTGGCCGCCTCGGCCACTTTGATGCTCGTGGCGCGGTGTACGCCCGCCTTCACCACGAGCTCGTACACTTTGGCGATGGTCTCGGCACTTTCGGCATCGCAACCGCTGCTCACCTTCACGATCTTGGCCAAGGTATGTTCCTTGTCGCCCGGGTTGATCCGCTCAGGCGAGTAGCCCACCTTGAAATCGGTGATGTACTTCAGGCCGCTCAATTGTTCGAGCAGGGGCACGCAATCCTCTTCGGTGCAGCCCGGGTAAACGGTGCTCTCGTACACCACGTGGTCACCTTTCTTCAACACCTGCCCCACGGTACGGGTGGCACCGAGCAAGGGCTTCAGATCGGGGATGTTCTGGTCGTCGATCGGCGTGGGCACGGCCACGATGAAGAACTCCACGTCCTTCAGGTCGTTGATGTCCGCCGTGAAGTGGATGTCGCAGCCCGTGAAGGCCTCGGCGTCCAGTTCGTTGCTCGGGTCCTCGCCCCGGCGCATCATGTCCACGCGCTTCTCGTTGATGTCGAAGCCCACCACCTTGATGCGGCGCGCGAATTCCAGCGCGATGGGCAGGCCCACGTAGCCCAGGCCGATCACGGCGAGCTTCGCGTCCTTCTTGACGATCCGGTCGTACAGGTTGCTCATTGGTTCTCGCCGTAGCCTCGGCGAAGGCGGATGTTCAGTTCTTCAGTTTGTAGATGCGTTCGATGATCTCCACCACCTTCAGGCCTTCAAGCGCGTTGGTGGTGAGCGTGGTGCGGCCCTTCAGCGTGTCCACCACGTTCTCGATGATGAAGCTGTGGTTGTTCGCGCTGCCCTTGTAGGCGCCGTAGTCGTTGGCGGGATTCGTCGGCGCGAGATCGGGCATCACGTAGTCCTTGATGTGACAGACCTCTACCTGGTCCATGTACTGCCCGCCGACCTTCACGCTGCCCTTCGAGCCGATCACGGTCATGCTGCTCTCCAGGTTCCTGTCCCACACGCTGGTGCTGTAGTTGATGCACCCCATGCCACCGTTCACGAAACGGAACGTGACCAGCCCGCTGTCCTCGAAATCCGTGAGGCCGGCGTGGTTGAAGTCCGCGAAGCGCGCCTGGATCTCGGTGATGTCGCCGAACAGCCAGTACATGATGTCGATGAAGTGGCTGAACTGCGTGAAAAGCGTACCGCCGTCCAGCGAGTTCGTCCCTTTCCAGCCGCCCTTCTTGTAATAGCGTTCGTCGCGGTTCCAGTAGCAGTTCACCTGCACCAGGTAGATGTCGCCGAGGCGCTTCCCATCGATGACGCTTTTGATCCACTGGCTTGGCGGCGAGTAGCGGTTCTGCATCACGCCGAAGACGGTACGGTGCATCTGCAGGGCCTTGTAGAGCACCTCTTCGCATTCGGCCTTGCTGAGGCCCATGGGCTTTTCGCACACCACATGTTTCCGGGCTTCCAAGGCCATCAAGCTCTGTTTCGCGTGCAGGCCGTTCGGGGTGCAGACGTTCACCACATCGATATCCGGCAGGTCCCGAAGCATCGTTTCCATGTCCGCGAAAACGGGCACGCCGAACTGGCCCGCTCCGGTCTCCGACGCGGGACGCGGATCGCACATGGCCATGAGCTCGGCCTCTGGATGGCGATTCACCATCTCCGCATGCCGCTTGCCGATGTGGCCGCAGCCCACGACACCGAATTTGATCGTCCCGCTCATGCCAGGCGCTCCACTATTCCGCCGATCAAACGGTAGCGTTGCCCGCTTTCGGGACAACTCGCCTCGCCGCTGGCGTCGAACTTCAACTTATGGCCGAACTCGCTCATCCAACCCGTTTGACGAGCAGGGTTGCCTACCACAAGAGCATAGTCCGGTACTTCCTTGGTGACCACGGCTCCCGCACCGATGAAGGCGAAACGGCCGATGTCATGCCCGCAGACGATCGTGGCGTTCGCGCCGATGGAGGCCCCTGTTTTCACGAGCGTGCGAAGGTACTCCCCCCTGCGGTTGACGGCGCTCCGCGGGTTGATGACGTTGGTGAACACCATGCTCGGCCCCAGGAACACATCGTCCTCACACTCCACGCCCGTGTAGATGCTCACGTTGTTCTGCACCTTCACGTTGCGGCCCAACTTCACGTCCGGGCTGATCACCACGTTCTGGCCGATGTTGCAGTTCTCACCGATCACGCATTTGGGCATGATGTGGCTGAAGTGCCAGATGCGCGTGCCCTTGCCGATGACGCAGCCCTCGTCGATGACGGCGGTGGGGTGGGAGGTGTAGTCCATGTGCTCATGCGGCCATGTGCTCATGTGACCATGAACACCGGGCCGGAAAAGGGGTGCGAATGTACCGAAGGGCCGGACTAGCGTTGCCCGCGACCGGTCAGGTCATCGCGGTACCCGCACTGGTTCATGCCGACCACACCAATCGCTCTGCTGGTGCGGTTCGCGGATCGGATCGGTCCACGCTGCCTGATCGAACGAGAGCATTATGCACGGTGGCCAACGCGTCCGGAACCATCTTCCCGTCCACATTCCACCGCACCCCCCCGAACCACTCCTTCGCATCCTCCAAAGCCATCCCGTACCGCTGCGCCACCATCTCTGGTGCGCTCTTCTTCTCCATCAGCCCACGAGCTTGATCGCGCACCACTTTCAGCAGGCGTTGGACCGCATCCCCGTGTTCTTCCAACACCTCGTTCCGCGCCACCACCACGAAGCACGGCCAGCTGGGGCGGTATTCATCCACACGGCGCAACGTGCCGCTGTGGACATGTGATGCGGTGATGAACTTCTCCCACAAGAAGACCGCCGGTTCGGGCTCTTGCAGCCGCTTCACGGCCCCCGCCAAGTCGTTCACCATGATGAAGTCCTTCTCCGTCAGTTCCCAGCCATGCGCCTTCGCATAGGCCAGCGACATCAAGTGGCTCCCGGAGTTGAACCGGCTGATCGCGAATGGAACACCCTTCAGATCATCGACCGATCGCAGGGCCGTGTGCGCACCAACATGCACGCCCCATGTGAGCGGTGTGTCCACGAAGGGTGAAAC